>CAMKYP010000107.1 GCA_946477505.1 uncultured Dechloromonas sp.
CCATCGCCTTCGCCATGCTGGGGTCCCTCATCCTGACACTGACCCTCGTTCCGGTACTGGCGGCGCTGATCCTGAAGCCGAAGGAAGAGAAGGATACTTTCATCCTGCGCCATGCGAAGCGTATCTATCTGCCCTTGCTGGACTGGGCGCTTGACCGGAAAAAGACCGTGATCGGCGGCGCCCTGGTGCTACTGGCGGCGGCGCTGGCCCTGTTTCCCTTCCTCGGCAAGGAATTCATGCCGACGCTGCAGGAGGGCACCATCCTTTTCCGCGTCACCGGCATTCCTTCCACCTCGCTGGAAGAGAGCATCGCCGTCTCGAAACGCATCGACGCCGTGCTCAAGGAGCATTTCCCCCAGGTGACCTCGACCCTCGCCACCATCGGCCGCGCCGAGAAGGGCGAAACAGCGGATGTGAATTACATGGAAATCCTGATGACCGCGAAACCGGTGGATGAATGGCCCAAGCGCCTATCCATGCCGGAACTCGCCCGTGAAATGCAGGAAACCCTGGAAAAGGCCGTTCCCACCGTGGTATTCGGCGCCACCCAGCCGATCCAGATGCGGGTCGAGGAACTGATTTCCGGCGTACGCGCCACCCTGGCCCTCAAGGTCTATGGAGAGGATCTCGCCACCCTGGATCGCCTGGCTGGGGAAATGAAAACCGTGCTCGACAAGGTGCCCGGCGCGGCGGACCTTTCTCTGGAAGCCAACAAGGGCAAGCCGCAGATGGTGATCAAGGTCAACCGCGACGAAGCGGCCCGCTATGGCATCAACGCCGACGAAATCCTCGAAGTGGTGCAGGCCGGCATCGGCGGCAAGACCGTGTCGACGGTGATCGACGGCACCAAGCGCTTTGCTCTCCAGGTGCGCCTGGACGCAGCCTTCCGCGACAGCCCGCAGGCGATTGCCGACATCCCCATCCGCACTCAGTCCGGAGCGCTGGTGCCCCTGTCCCGGGTGGCGACGGTGGAGATGAACGAAGGTTATTCCTTCGTGCGGCGCGAACAACTGCAGCGCTACGCGGTGATCCAGATGGACGTGAAGGGCCGGGACGTGGACGGCTTCGTGCAGGAAGCCGAGGCGAAACTGCAGCAGCAGGTGAAACTACCGGCCGGCTACTGGATCGAGTGGGGCGGCGCCTTCGAGAACCAGCAGCGGGCCATGGCCCGGCTGGCGGTGATCGTGCCGCTCACCATCGGGCTCATCTTCATCCTGCTCTACACTGCCTTCAACTCGCTGACCCATGCCACCCTGATCATCGCCAACGTGCCCTTTGCCGTCATCGGCGGCGTTTTCGGCCTGGCGCTGACCGGCCAGTACGTGTCGGTGCCATCGGCCATCGGCTTCATCGCCGTGTTCGGGGTGGCCATGCTGAACGGCATCGTGCTGGTGTCCTTCCTCAACGACCAGCGCCGGCACGGGGCGTCGATTCGCGAGGCGGTGCGCCAGGGGGCCGCCCTGCGCCTGCGGCCGGTGCTGATGACCGCTTCGGTCGCCATCCTGGGCCTCATTCCCATGCTGCTTTCGCAGGGGGTGGGTGCCGAGACCCAGCGCCCGCTGGCCACCGTGGTGGTCGGCGGGCTGTTTACTTCGACAGCGCTGACGCTGCTCCTGCTGCCGCTCATGTATGAATGGGTGGAGTCCCGGCGGGAGCGCAGCAACCCCTCAACCTGACCGCGGTGGCTCCACTCGCCGGGGCCGCCGCATGGAGAACGACATGAAAGAGATCAAGGCACTCATCCGCCAAGACCGCATCGCCGACGTGCTCGAAGCATTGCGGGATTCGGGGCTGTGCAATTGCGCCGGGAACTCCGCTTGCCACAACATTACCGCCTCCCGGGTGCAACATCCCTTCGCCGGCACCGATACGGCGCAGCAGCACTACGCGATGGATCTCGCGGAACCCGTCGTGATCGAGTACAAGCTCGAACTCCTGTGTAGCGATGACCTGGTGGACACCTTGGTGGACGTGATCGCCAAGGCGGCGCACACCGGCCAGCCCGAACCGGGATGGATCCTGGTCGGCGCCATCGAGCGCGCAATCAAGATATCTTGAGGAGCAAGGGATGACAGCCAATCCATCCGCCGCAACGCTCCTGGCGAAACCATGAATAGGCGCTTCTGGCTGCTCCTGGTCGCCCTGGCCGGCATCGGGCTCCTGGTCTGGTCCTTCCTCTCGGAGCGAGGCGGGGGGTGGGCGATGCGGGAAGTCATCACGATCAAGGAAACAGCTCCACCACCCGCGACGACAGGCCCATATAGCTTCCGCCAGGCGGCACACAAAGCCATGTCCTCGGTCGTGAATGTCTATACCCTGAAACAGGTCGTTACCCGGCGCGGTCCGGGTTTCAGCCATCCCTTCGGGCAGCCGTTCGGCGGGCCGGCACCGCAGCCGGCGAGCAGTCTCGGTTCGGGGGTCGTCGTCAGCGCCGACGGTTACATCCTCACCAACAACCACGTGGTCGAGGGCGCCGATGAGATTGCAGTCGCCTTCCCGTCGGGGGAAGCGGCCGAGGCTCGCGTGGTCGGGGTCGACCCGGAAACCGACCTGGCCGTGCTGAAGATCGAGGCCAAGGGGCTGGTTCCCGCGACTTTCGCCGACCCAGCCAGCGTCGAAGTCGGCGATCCGGTCCTGGCCATCGGCAACCCCTTCGGCATCGGGCAGACGGTCACCCTGGGCATCGTCAGCGCCACCGGGCGCAACCGGCTCGGCATCAATACATTCGAGAATTTCATCCAGACCGACGCGGCCATCAATCCCGGCAATTCCGGCGGGGCGCTGGTGGATGCCTCCGGCGCCCTCATTGGCATCAATACGGCGATCTTTTCCCAAAGCGGCGGCTCTCAGGGCATCGGCTTCGCCATCCCGGTCAGCATCGCCCGGCAGGTCCTGGAGCAGATTCTCAAGACCGGGCGGGTCGAACGCGGCTGGCTCGGCATCGATGCTCGGGAAATCCGCCGCGAGAACGGGCGCCCGGAGGTGGTCATCGCCGGCGTACTGCGGGGTGGCCCGGCCGATGTCGGCGGCATCAGGCCGGGTGATGTCGTCGTCTCCATCAACCAGCGGCCGGTCACCGACACGGTGGACCTCATCAACCGGATCGCAGCAGTCGCACCGGGCAGTTCGCTGGGAATCTCGGTCAGGCGTGACGGATTCGAGCTGCCGTTGAGGCTGCGTGCGGGCAAGCGGCCGGCGCTACGCGGCGTCGAATAATCGACCGATCGATTGGAAAAACTCGCGCTTGGGTTCGCTACCGGCCTGGGTTTTCTTGGCTGGAGCTGCTTATCGGTCGCTGATTTTCTCTTGGCATGCTTGGCATATCGCCCTATTGAGGGTGGTCTCAGAAAACGGGAAACACGTTCGAATTCGTGCAGAAGATCGCACACCGGTTCAGGAACACCGGTGTGGTGGTGATCCGCGATCTCGAAGCCTTCGTGGCGCAGTCGGACGAGGAACTCAACGCCACCCTGCTGGGCCCCGAACTCGTCGAGTGGCTGAGAACGGCTCGTCGATCACCACTCCAGCGAACAAAAAAAGGGCTGGCATCGGCCAGCCCTTCATGTGGATGTCGTAGGATTAGAACGCGTACTTGAATCCGACCTGAATCAAGCGGGGCATACCCACCTGAATACCGCGGGTACGATCGACAATGTAGGTCTTGTCGAGCAGGTTTTTGCCCGTGACAAAGGCTGACAGCGATTTGTCGAAGCGATAGTTGAGTGCCGTATTCCAGACGGTGTAAGCCGCAATCTCACCCTTTTGCCCGTCTGCTGTCGGCGCAACCGTATTCGCAAAATCAGAATACTGGCTACCCACATATTGGGCCTCAATCTCGCCTTTGAACGGGCCAACACCATAACCGACAGCAGCGGTGAAGGTATGTTCAGGTGCGTAGGCTTGACGATTACCCTGAACACCGACGATGGCACCTGTGTCTACTCTACGGAAGGCTTCAGTTTGTTCAGCGGTTGGTAGCCACGTGTAAGCCATGCGGCCAAATATACCATTTGAGAATTCGGCATTGGCGGCCAATTCAAGACCTTCGAACAGTGCTTTGCCTTGAGAAAGCGGGGTGCTACCACCGGCAATCGAGCCAACAGCGATCAGATTGTCGTAATCGTTACGGAAATAGGCGGCCTGGACGGATAACCCTTGTGCTGGTTGTGCCCGAACACCAAATTCAAAGTTCAGTGATTTTTCGTAATCGACATCGGTAACTGTGCCGGTACCACCAATGAGGTCTTCGACGCGCGGTGGTGCAAAGCCCTTGTGCAGGCTGGTAAACACGGTCAATGTCTGCATCGGATTCCAGGTTGCGCCAATCCCCGGCGTAAAGGCATTCACGCTGGTTTCAGTACTCTGGCCATTCAGGCGATTCGTACGCTCTGCCTTGATTGACTCGTAGCGTGCGATGGGCGTCACACTAAACTGGCCAAAATCAAAGCGATTGGCAATAAAACCGGAATAGGCGCTGGTTTTACGAAGATTGTTTTCTGCCAGAGTGCCGGTTCGTGCCGTCGGACTGGTGCCGTTGATCTGTTTTCTTTCCTGTTCTTCAAAGTGTGCCCGAACACCGGCCTGGAGTTCACCCAGGCCGTGTGCTACGGTCAAGCGTGGCTCCACACCCCAAGTCTCATAGCTACGCAGTCTGCCCTGGATGGAATTACAGGTATCGGGATCAATCGCAACCCCTGCCAATCGTGAGGCGTTCAATCCAGCACATTGCGCATCTTGGCTGTTACTCGCTTGACGCCACCAGTCACGATCGAATTTTGAGTAATACACGCTGGTGGTGAGCGTGGCCTGGTCGCTGATCAGGAAATCATGCGTCGCGGACAAACCGGTGCGTTCAGCCTCAAAACGGTCGTTCTTGAACGGATTGTAACGAGCACCCAGGCGGTCGTATTCAGCTTGCGTCAAACCGGAATAGGTCAGCATCGAATCTTCCTTGTAGAAGTTCGCGCGCAAGGTAATCGCATTCCGGTCACCCAGCATGGTGCCGTACTTGATATTCAAATCATCCAGCTTGTGATTCATGTTATCCCGGGCACCATCCCCTTCCTTGTGCCCGTAATCGAGTACCAGACCGCCGCCCCCAACATTCACCTTGCCATTGAAGTAATCGCGGTTGCCGACAACCCCTTGGACATAACCACCAAAATTCTGACGCGGTGCGGGGGTGATGTAGTTGATCACGCCACCCACCGTCTGCGGCCCGAACATGAGGGAACTCGCTCCTTTCAGCACTTCGATGCGTTCGTAGCGATCCACCATTGGGTGGTAGTAGCTGGCGTTGTCGCCATAGGGGGCATAGGCCAGCGGCAGGCCATCTTCGAGCAGGGTGATTTTGGTTGACCGCGTCGGATTCAGGCCGCGCATCGCAATATTGGGACGCAAGCCAAAGCCTTCTTCATCACGCGCATGAACACCCGGAACCTTGCGCAGAGCCTCGTTGACGGTGAAGACATGGGAGTCTTCCAGTTCTTTTTTGCCAAGAATCTGGCCTGCACCACCCAAGGTCAGCAAATTTTCTTCGCCTCCGATCACCTGAACGGTGGCCAATGTTTTTTCAGGTGAATTTTCTTTTGCGTGAGCAACCGGAATGCAAGCATAGGCAGCAGCAATTGCGAGCACAAGCGGCGAGACAGAAAACGAATTTCTGGTCGGACAATACTTCATGGAGTGTCTCCAAAGGCAGTTTCAGAGGTGCTGGCTGGCTGCCTAGGGATTTTCCATGGGTGGCTGGCTTGCAAAAGGAATAATGCAATAGCCAGAATTGTAAATGAAAATAAATCTCATTTCAATTTCCAACCCGGTCGTGGCTATTGTTTCTTGCTCACCTCGCCGACCATGCGCTCAAAGCTGGATGCCCCGCTCGTTTTCATAAACATGCAGAGCTTGCCAGTACGCTTACACAGATCCTTTACTCGCCAGTAGGCGTTATGACTGATGCAGCCGGCCTGACAGATCGCAATATCGGCAGCGGCCAGCACGCCATCGATCCGGTGCATGCTTTCTTTCAGGCCACCGTCGTGAGACAGGAAACGTCCGCCAGATTGCTCAACCACCTCCCGGTAAGAGGTCACTACGCTGGACCTGCCGCCCATGAACAACACTCATTTCCCAGCGAGATCGCTTTAGGGGTCTGACAGTGCCTCATCCTCGCGAGCCAAGGATTCCAGCGTCTCCTCTGCATAACGGGCGAATTCCCGCAGGCGGTTCAGTTCCTTGTCCCGTTCTGCCAATTCTGCTTTGAGCCGAACATTGTGCTGCCAGACTTCATCGCGCTGCCCGCGAAGATGCCCATCCAGCAAGCCTTTGCGGGAAACGACTACATTCCAGAGCAGGGCAATAACAGCAATCAAATGTATTTATTCGCGTTCTAACCGGACATTGCTGATGCAAGTATGCCAAACTTACCGGTGGGTAATGATCGTAAGCTACCGCGTAATTTTTGAGCAAGATGGACTTTCCGGGGTTTTAGCCAAAAACTCCCAACATTGACCATGCGGGATGGGCGGTGTTATTCCCGATCCGACCGGCAGAGGAGAAATTAGTGGAACGCAACATCGCCCCTACCGTAGTGCCACCGCCCTCGCCAAGGCAGGGCCCCCTCGTGCAAGATTCCTTGGAGACCGGAGCCATCGTGCTCCGGCCGGAGCAGGTGCCGCAAGCCGAGCAGGCGCTTGCCGCGCTGGACTTCGCGGACGTTCCATCCGGCGACATCATCAAGATCGGCCTCGGTGCCGAACAGGCGCTGCAGAAGACCCTCGACGGCTTCCTCGCCCGGCTCGACAAAAAGACGGCGTCCAAGGTGTTCGCTCTCTTCGGGCGCCTGGAAAAAGGTGTCGATGACGCCAAGCTGCCTGAAATCCTGGAGAAGATCCAACAGGGTGAAGCCCCGGGGTTCTTCGCCGGCCTGTTCGCCAAGCTCACCGGCCGCAAGCCCGAGGAAGCCTTTCGCGAGTTCATGCAGGAGATCGGCGAGTTGATCTCGATCCGGACGCAGACGCTGGCCGACGAGATGGTCCGCCTGGAGGGAGAACTGTCCAAGGAAATGAAGACGCTGTTCGGCGAACTGCAGGCGCTGGAGAGCCTCAAGCAATCGTACGGCACGCACTTCGCCAGTTTCACCGTCGATGCTGCAGTGGCGCGGGCGTTTCTCGAAAAGGCCCGGCAGTACGTAGCGCAGCAGACTGTGGCAGCGGACCCTGCCGACGTGTCCGCCCAGGCACGGTTGCGTGAGTTGCAGGACAAGCTCAGCCTGCTGGAAAGTCGGGCCCTTGCGCTCGAAGGCACCTATACGCGCCTGCCGGCCGACCAGATGGTGATCCAACAGATCGAGGCCGCCGGAATCGCGACGCTGCAGGAGACCGCCACAACGGTGTCCTCGCGCTTCGCGTCGATCAAGATGACCTTGCTGGCTATCCACGGTGCATTCGCGGTCAAGTCGGTGCAGCAGATCGCCGAGCGCCAGGCGCGCCTCGACCAGCAATTGACGCAACTGCGCGGCCAGGCCACCAAGGACGTGGCAATCGCCGCGGCCAAGGCACCCGGTGACAACCGTGTCGCGCAGGCGCAGCAAATCGCCGCGATCATCACGCAGACGCGCGAGATCCACGAACTGGTCGAAACCGCAAAGCAGGAAACCGAAGCGAAGTTCGAGGCGGCGCGGCAGATGTTCGAGCAGTCGCGAGCCGAGCTCGCGGCGCTGCGCAAGGCATGACAACAACCCGGAGAAAACCATGCTCACACTAACCCTTGACAAGCCCGGTGCCGCGCCGGCCCGCAAGCTGCAACTCTCGCTCAACAAGGGCGCTACGTTCAAGGTGACCGTCGCATGGCAGTGCGACGCCCGCCATCAGGACGACATCGACATCCATGCGCTCGAGGCACGCAACGGCGGCAATGGCGCGAAGGTCACGGTGCTCGAAGAGATCCTGTCCACCTACAACACGACGAAGATGAGCCCGAAGACCGGCGTGCTGCCAACCGCGGCCGACGGCTCCTTCGCCACGCCCACGGGCGGGCTGCGGCACTCCGGCGACGTCCGGGTCCAGGGCAACACCGAAACCATCGTCATCGATGGCTCGAAACTTCCCGCGGACGTGAACGAGATCCCCCTCTTCGCCACCGTCCACAAGGCCGAACACACCGCGGGGCACGACGAGGGCTCCGCGGCCGAGGACGAGGCGGCCTTCGCTGACATTGAGGTCTGCACCGTCACCATCGCCGACGAGAGCGGGCGCGAGCTGGGCGCCTACCAGCTGTCCAAGGAATTCGGCGAGTTCAACGTGGTGCAGCTGGGCAGCATCATGCACGGCGACAACGGCTGGGAGTACGCGCCTGTCGGCCGCGGCTTCACGGGAACGTTCAACGACGTTCTGGGCCACTTCTCCTGAAGGCCTGCTGTGCCGCCCACGAAGGACAAGTTGCGCCCGACGGTCATCGGCGCCCCGGGCGCTTCGCTGCGCACCCCCGCGGGGGCCGCGCCGCAAGCGCAGGACGTCCTGTCGCCGGCGCGTCGTGTCCCCGCTGCCACGCCGGTGGTGCGGCAGCCGACGGCCATCCCGGGTGCCGAACGAAAGCGGATCGAAGTGGCTGTGTCGGATTTGCAAGCGTTGTCGCCAGGCGCAGCTGCCGGGGTATACCAGCAGGCGCGAGCACTGGTCGGCGCATTCGTCGTCGACAAGGCTTCGCAGCGCAAGGCGATCCTGTGGGGCCACAACCTGCAGCAGGTGCACGGCGACCTCGTCACCGAGATGCTTGCCCTTGCGCGCAGCCCTGTGCTGCGTCAGGTGGAGGGCTACCTCGCGCGAATGATGGACATTCTGGGATCGATCGACCTCATGGCCGTCTGCGGACATGGCGGCGACAGTCTCGTGGGCCGGCTGTTCCAAGGCATCAACAGCCGGATCGACACGCCGGGCGAACTTGCCCAGGCCCAGGCCGAGCTGGAGCAGCTGCTGGCACTCATGGGTGGCGCACTCGACCCCCTGCTGGATCTGAAGGACCGGCTGCTGCGCCTGTCCGGGTCGATGGAGGGGACCGCGGCACAGGTCGAAGCTTCTGCCATCGGCGCCCTGTTCCTGTCGGAGCGCCTTCGTCAGGGCGACGCCGCACTGGCGCAGTGCTTCGTGGAGCGCAGCATGAGTCTGACGCAGACCCTGGTGCAGATGCGGCAAGCCGGCTCCACGCGAGAAATACAGATCGAGCAGCCGATCCGCCTGATCGGCGCCATCCAGAACGTTGCGCTGGTCGTGATGCCGGCGTTCATCGGCAGCATCGCGTCCATCGCCACCCTCAGCGCCAGCAAGACCACGATCTCGCCGACCGAAGCCGGCGAACTGGCCTATCGGCTGCGGGACATCATCAGTCAATTGAAACCCTGAACCAGGAGCAAACATGAACAGCAAACTCACACTGAATCTGGACAAGTCGGCCAACGCGCTGCGCTTGGCGCTCGACAAGGCCGGCGTGGTGGCGAACGTGAAGGCGGAAACCGCCGCGATCATCGACGTCTCCGGCTCGTTCGAGCACGAACACGAGGAGGGCACGACCAGCATCCTGATCGAGCGGCTCGTACCCTACTGCATGGTGCTCGACCCGGACCGCAGGATGGATGTCTTCACCTTCAGCGCTGGCGAAGACAGCGCCCACTACGTGGGCGCGGTGACGCCCGACGATGCGCGCGACTACGTCACGCGCAACATCGTCGACAGGGTTCCGGGTTGGAACGGCGGCACGACCTACAGCTTCGTGCTCGAGCGCGCGCTCGAGCACTTCGGCTGGAAGGTGTGCGAGGAGGCACACCGCTCATCCCAGGGTGCCGGCTTTCTCAGCCGCCTGTTCGGCTGGTCGGCGAGCGGGCATGAGCACGGCACCCCACACACGCACGAGAAGAGGCGCTCGCTCGTGCTCTTCATCACCGACGGCGAAAACGACAGGAGCGATGAGGCGCGCACCATGCGCATCCTCGAGGAATCGCAGAAGCGCGGCGACCAGGTCTACTTCCTGTTCATCGGCGCCTGCGAAGACAAGGGCGTGACGTTCGAATTCGTGCAGAAGATCGCACACCGGTTCAGGAACACCGGCGTGGTGGTGATCCGCGATCTCGAAGCCTTCGTGGCGCAGTC
>CAMKYP010000108.1 GCA_946477505.1 uncultured Dechloromonas sp.
GCCTGCTGGTACTTGACCTCGACCAGCGTGCCGCCGGTGAATTCCACCGACAGGTGCAGCCCCTTGGTGAACAGGAAGAGCACGGCCAGGATGAAGGTGACGAGCGAAATGACATTGAACGTCAGCGCATGGCGCATGAACGGGATGTCTTTCTTGATGCGGAAAAATTCCATGTCCGTGATTCCTTATTTCTGCGTGCCGGCGGCGACGCCGGGCTTCCACACCTGGCCGATGGCGACCTTGGTCAGCTTTTTCTGGCGGCCGTAGATCAGGTTGACCAGGGCGCGCGAGACGACCACCGACGAGAAGATCGAGGTCAGGATGCCCAGGCAGTGCACCACGGCGAAGCCGCGCACCGGGCCGGAGCCGAAGATGAGCAGGGCGAGGCCGGCGATCAGGGTGGTGATGTTGGAGTCCAGGATGGTGCCGAAAGCGCGTTCGTAGCCTTCCGAGATGGCCGCCTGTGGTGGCATGCCGGCACGCAGTTCCTCGCGCACCCGTTCGTTGATCAGCACGTTGGCGTCGATGGCCATGCCCAGCGTCAGCGCGATGGCGGCGATGCCGGGCAGGGTCAGCGTGGCCTGCAGCAGCGACAGGATGGCGACCAGGAACAGCAGGTTGGAGGCCAGAGCCAGCACGGAGACGAGGCCGAACGTCTGGTAGTAGAGGATCATGAACACGGCGATGGCGGCGAAGCCCCACATCGTGGAGTGGAAACCCTTCTGGATATTCTCGGCGCCGAGCGACGGGCCGATGGTGCGTTCCTCGATGATCTCCATCGGTGCGGCCAGCGAGCCGGCGCGCAGCAGCAGCGCAGTGTCGTTGGCTTCGACCGTGGTCATGCGGCCGGAAATCTGCACGCGGCCACCGCCGATTTCGGTGCGGATGACCGGTGCGGTGATGACTTCGCCCTTGCCCTTCTCGATGAGCAGGATGGCCATCCGCTTGTTGACGTTCTCGCGGGTCACATCCTTGAAGATGCGGGCGCCTGCGGAATCCAGCGTCAGGTGCACGGCCGGTTCCTGGGTCTGGTTGTCGAAGCCGGGCTGGGCGTCGGTCAGGCGGTCGCCGGTGAGGACGACCTGCTTCTTGACCAGCAACGGCTGGCCGCCGCGCTCGGTGTAAACCTCGGTGCCGAAGGGCGGATTGCCCGCCAGTGCGGCGTCGAGCGCGCCAGGGGTGTCGTCGACCAGGCGGATTTCCAAGGTCGCGGTGCGGCCGAGGATGTCCTTGGCCTTGGCCGTATCCTGCACGCCCGGCAGCTGGACGACGATGCGGTCCTGGCCCTGCTGCTGGATTACCGGCTCGGCGACGCCGAGTTCGTTGATCCGGTTGTGCAGGGTGGTGATGTTCTGCTTCAGCGCCGATTCGCCGATCTTCTGTTGCGCCTGCACCTTCAGCGTGGCGATCAGGCGCGGCTCGCTGGCGTCGCCGGCTTCGACGACCTGCAAGTCGGGCTGGCTCTCGGAAATGGCAAAGCGGGCCTTGTTCTGCGTTTCGGTATCGCGGAACTTGATGACGATGCGGTCGCCCTCGCGATTGACACCGCCATGGCGCAGGTTCTTGTCGCGCATCAGCGTGCGCAGGTCGGCCGAGGTCGAGTCGAGGCGCTTGGTCAGCGCGCCTTTCATGTCGACCTGGAGCAGGAAGTGCACGCCGCCGCGCAGGTCGAGGCCGAGGTACATCGGCAGCGCGTGCAGCGAGGTCAGCCACTGCGGCGAGGCAGCCAGCAGGTTCAGGGCGACGACGTATTGCGGGTCGGCGGCGTCCGGGTTGAATGCCTTTTCCAGGGCGTCCTTGGCCTTCAGCTGGGTGTCGGTATCCTTGAAGCGGGTCTTGACGCCGTTGAAGTCGAGCTGGATGCCGTTGTGGGCGATATTGGCTGCCTTCAGGGCTTCCTCGACGCGGTTCTGCGTCTTCTGATCGACCTTCAGTGTGGCCTTGGCGCTCGAAACCTGCACGGCCGGCGATTCGCCGAAGAAGTTGGGCAGAGTGTAGATGAAGCCGAGCACCAGCGCGATGGCGACGGTGACGTACTTCCAGAGTGGGTAGCGATTCATGGCGGCTTTAAAGCGAAAAAGGCGGCCAGCGGCCGCCTTTCGGGGTGAATTACAGCGACTTCAGCGTGCCCTTGGGCAAAACCAGGCCGATCGACGGCTTTTGCACGACGACTTCGGTGCCTTCGGCGATTTCGACGGAGACGTAGTTCTCGCCGACCTTGGTCACCTTGCCGACGATGCCGCCCTGGGTAACGACTTCGTCTCCCTTGGCCAGGCCGGCCAGCAGCGCCTTGTGTTCCTTGGCTTTCTTCATTTGCGGACGAATCATCAGGAACCACAGCACGACGAACATCAGGATCATCGGCAGCAGCTGCATGAAGCCACCCGTGGGGTCGGCAGCGGCGCCAGCGGTTTGGGCGTGGGCAAGACTGATCATTGTTGTAACTCCGGAGTGCTTGAAAACGAAACGAAGGATTCTATCACCGGCCCGAGGATCGGTCGCGGGCAAAGGCGAGCGACCATGCATCGAGCGTGCAGGCCTCGATGGCGGCGCGCATCTCGGCCATGATCACCTGATAGAAATGCAGGTTGTGGATGGTGTTCAGCATGCCGCCGAGGATCTCGCCGCAGCGGAAGAGGTGGTGCAGATAGGCGCGGCTAAAGTTGCTGCAGGTGTAGCACGAGCAAGACGGATCGAGCGGGCCGGTGTCGGTCTTGAACCGGGCGTTCTTGATCTTGATGTCGCCGAAGCGGGTGAACAGGTGGCCGTTGCGGGCATTGCGCGTCGGCATCACGCAGTCGAACATGTCGATGCCGCGTTTGACGGCGAAGACCAGGTCTTCCGGCGTGCCGACGCCCATCAGGTAGCGCGGTTTGTGGGCTGGCATCCTGGGGGCGACGTGTTCGAGGATACGCGCCATGTCTTCCTTGGGTTCGCCCACGGACAGGCCGCCGATGGCCATGCCGTCGAAGCCGATATTGTCCAGTCCGGCCAGCGACTCGTCGCGCAGGTCTTCGTACATGCCGCCCTGAATGATGCCGAACAGGGCATTGCTGTTTTCCAGTTTGTTGTGCTCGTCACGCGAACGCTGTGCCCAGCGCATCGACAGGCGCATCGATTTCGCCGCCTCGTCGCGGGTTGCCGGGTAGGGCGTGCATTCGTCGAAGATCATGACGATGTCGGAATTCAGCACGTGCTGGATCTGCATCGAGATTTCCGGCGACAGGAAGAGCTTGGCGCCGTCGTGCGGCGAGCTGAACTTGACGCCTTCCTCGGTGATCTTGCGCAGGGCGCCGAGCGAAAAGACCTGGAAGCCACCCGAATCGGTGAGGATGGGCTTTTGCCAGTTCATGAAATCGTGCAGGCCCCGGTGTGCCTGGACGACATCCAGCCCCGGGCGCAGCCACAGGTGGAAGGTGTTGCCGAGGCAGATCTGGGCGCCGATGTCGTTCAGCGATTGCGGCGTCATCGCCTTGACTGTGCCGTAGGTGCCGACCGGCATGAAGACGGGAGTCTGGACAACGCCGTGGTTGAGGGTCAGCGTGCCGCGGCGGGCGGCGCCATCGGTTTTCAGGAGTTCGAATTGCATCGTGTGGGCTTTTTGTAACAGCTATTTGCTTGTGCGGTGCGAGATTGTATAGTTTGCGCGTTCATTCTTCGAATTCCCATGTTCAAACGCCTGATTTCCCGCCTGTTGTTGCTGGTCATGCTATCGACCGTTTTCTCGCCGAGTTTCGGCTGGGAACTGCTCGATGCCACGGCGCCGCACGAGCACGGTGCATTATCGGCCGGGGACGATGAACATTCCGGGCATGACGGGCATGCTACCGCTGCCGTACATGACGATCAGGCGGCTTGCGACGATCAGGCGCACCATTGCTGCCCCGGCCATATTCTTGGGCATCTGCCGGGGGGTCTGACGGCGTCGGGGTTGGCTGTCATGGCGATGACCGATTCGTTCGCGTTGGACGGTCAGGCCGATCGTTTCGCCTCGCGTATTCCCGACGGGCTGGAACGCCCGCCCAAAGCTGCCGCTTGAGTCGCGGCGGCTTGTCCTGACACTTCCTATTCCTGTTTGAGGCCCTGACGGGCCGGTGCGGCATGCCGCCGGTTGTTCCATTGCAACCGGAGGAAATCCCATGCGAAGCGCTTTTTGCATCGCAATTACCCTGACGTTCAGCCTGGCCCTGCCGGCGCATGGCGAAACGTCGTTGGCCAAGGCTTTTGCCGAGGCCTGGCAACGCCAGCCGGCAGCTGCCGCGCTGGGCGAGCGTCAACGCGCCGTCGACGGCCGCCTCGGGGCAGCGTCGGCGTTGACGGCGGCGGCCCCGAGCCTGGAACTGGGCGTGCGCAGCGACCAGTTCAATCGCAATCGCGGTGCCCTTGAGAACGATCTCGGCTTGGTGCTGCCGCTCTGGCTGCCTGGCGAACGCAGCGGCGCGCGTGCCGCCGCCGAGGCGGAGGGAACGGCGCTGGCCGGGCGGGCGGACAGCTTGCGCCTGCAATTGGCGCAGGTCGTTCGCGACGCCTGGTGGGGTTGGCAGGCCCAGCAGAATGAAGTCGCGCTTGCCGCCGACCGCCTTGGCGCGGCGACCCGCCTGCGTGATGACGTCGCCCGCCGTTTCGCGGCCGGCGACCTGTCGCGGGCCGATCTTAATCAGGCCGAAGGCGTGCTGTCGCTGGTCCGCGCCCAGCAGGCGGAGACCGACGCCGCCGAGGCGCTGGCCCGTTACCGCCTGGAAAGCCTGACCGGTGCGCCGGCCGTGGCGACGGGCTGGCAACACGAGACGGTACCGGTACAAGCCGGCGAAGCGCATCCGCTGTTGCGTGAGTGGCAGGGACGTTCCGAACTGGCTCGCCGCAATGCCGAGCTGGCACGCGTACAGTCGCGCAGCAACCCGGAGCTGGCCGTGTCGACGCGGCGCGACCGGGCGGCCGACGGCGAGCGCGCCGATCAGACCTGGGCGCTGTCTTTGCGGATTCCGTTCGGCGATGGCCCGCGTCACGATGCCCGGGTGGCCACGGCGAATGCCGAGGCCATCGAAGCCTCGGTGGAGTTGGAGCGCCTGCGCGAGCGGTTGGTGCGGGAGGCCGACGCCGGCCGCCGGCAGGTCGCGGCGGCACGCCAGCAACTGGCGGCCGCCGAGGAGCGTGCCCGGCTGGCACGCGAAAATCGCGGCTATTACGAGAAGTCCTTCCGCCTGGGCGAAACCGATCTCCCGGCGCGGCTGCGTATCGAAGCCGAAGCATTTGAAGCGGAGCGTGCCCTCGGGCGTGCCCGTATCGCCCTGGGACAGGGTATTTCGCAACTGCGCCAGAGTCTTGGCCTGTTGCCGGAATGAGGAAGATCAAGATGATTCTTATACGATCAATGACGGTTTTCGCGGGGCTGATGCTGTCGGCTGCCTTGACGGCCGGCGAGGTGCCGCCGACGTCGGTCGTCGTGGCCGAAAGCGAGCATTTCGAAGCGGTGGGGCGAATCACGCCCGAGGGTATGAGCTGGTATGTCGATCGCGCCGACAGCAACGCGCCGGTGCTCAACGCCGAACTGGAGTTGGAGGTTGGCGGCAGTTCGGTCAAGGCGCATTTCCGCCCGGAGCGGGGCGACTACTGGGTGGCCGACGAAAAGTGGCTGCAGCCGCTGCGTCGCCCCGGCGAATATGCCGTGGCCTTGACCTTGGTTGCCGGGGGCGACAGCGATCTGTTGAGCGGCGATCTGCATGTCCAGGCGCCGGAAGAGGGCATGTCGGCGGCGCTGGCCTGGCAGCCGGCGGGCTGGCTGGCGCTGGCCCTTGGTGCGGGCGGATTGCTTGTCTGGCGGCTGCGTCGCCGGACGCAAGGGGGGGCGCAATGAAAAAGCAGCTATTCGCGCTGGCCTTCCTGGCCGGTCTTCATGTCGTGGCGGTGGCGCACGAAGGCCATGACCACGCCGACGAAAAGAAAAGCGCCCGCCCGCTGGGTGACACCCCGCAGCGTCTGCCGGACGGCACGGTATTCGTGCCCAAGCCGGCGCAGCGCGGCATGGGCGTGCTGACGCTCAAGGTGCAGCCGGAAACGCTGCCCAAGACGCTGGAACTGCCGGGGCGCGTGATCATGGATCCGCATCTGGGTGGGCGCGTGCAGGCGATGATTCCCGGCCGTATCGAACCGGCCGGAGCGCACGGCTTGCCGGCGGCGGGCAGCCGGGTGAAAAAGGGCGACATCCTGGCCTGGGTGGTGCCGGCTTCCGGCGCCATCGAGCGTTCCAACCAGGCGGCCTTGCTCGCCGAGCTGAAGGCTGCCCTGGGCCTGGCCGAGCGGCGGCTGGCCCGCCTCAACGAACTGGCCGATACGGTGCCGAAAAAGGACATCGATGCCGCCGAGAGCGAGGTGGCCAGTCTGAAGGGGCGCATGGCGGCGGTGGGTGGTGGCCTATCCGGGCGCGAGGCGCTGGTGGCGCCGGTCGGCGGCGTGCTGGCAGCGAGCAATGCGGTGGTCGGGCAGGTGGTCGAGCCGAAGGAGCTGATTTTCGAGGTCATCGATCCCGATAGCCTGCATATCGAGGCGACGGCCTTCGAGTCGGTTCCGCTCGGCGAGGTGACGGCGGCAACGGTGGCCGTCGCCGGTCGCTCGGTGCCGCTGGCCTTCGTCGGCGCGCCGCGCCGTCTGCGCGAGCAGGCCCTGCCGCTGCTGTTCGAAAACCACGCGGCCGGGGCCGGTCTGGCCCTGCCGCTCGGGCAGCCGGTCAAAGTTCAGGTGCAGCTCAAGGCGACGGTATCCGGCCTGCCGTTGCCGGCAGCGGCCTTGGCGCGCAACACGGCGAATCAGGTCATCGTCTGGGTGAAGACGGCACCGGAGCGTTTCGCGGCGCGGACGATCCGCAGCGAGCCGCTGGACGGGTTGCGGGTGCTGGTCACGGGGGGCCTGGAGCCGGGCGACCGGGTCGTCGTCCAGGGCGCCAGCCTGATCGCGCAGATTCGTTAGGAGCACGGCATGTTTCAGTGGCTTGTCGAAAAAAGTCTGGGCAGCCGGCTATTCGTGCTGGTGGCGGCGACCGCGTTGATGATCTGGGGGGCTGTGCAGGCGACGCGCCTGCCGGTGGATGTCTTTCCCGATCTCAACAAGCCGACGGTGACGGTGATGACCGAGGCCGGCGGCATGGCGCCCGAGGAGGTCGAGCAGTTGATCAGCTTTCCGCTCGAAACGGCAATGAGCGGCCTGCCGGGCATCGCCACCGTGCGCTCGATTTCCAGCGCCGGCCTGTCCTTTGTTTACCTCACCTTCGACTGGAATGTCGATGTCTATCGCGCCCGGCAGATGGTGACCGAGCGACTGTCGGCAATGAACTCGGCATTGCCGCCGGGCAGCGTGCCGCGCATGGGGCCGGTGTCGTCGATCATGGGCGAGATCATGCTGGTCGCCATCCCCATCCGTGGTGACGGGGCCGACCCCAAGGCGGCACGCGAGTACGCCGACTGGGTGCTGCGGCCGCGCCTGATGGCGATTTCCGGCGTCTCGCAGGTCATCCCGATCGGCGGCGAGGTCCGCCAATTCCAGGTGCAGCCCGATACGCGGCGGATGATGGAGCTGGGCATCGGACTCGACCAGATCGAGGCGGCGGTGCGTGGCTTCGCCGCCAATACGTCGGGCGGTTTTCTCGAATTGAACGGGCGCGAATACCTGATCCGTCACCTCGGTCGCAGCGCGCGTCTGGAGGATTTGAAGAACCTGGCGATCACAGCGCGCCCGACCGTATCCGGCAACCAGCCGATCCTGTTGCGCCAGGTGGCCGATGTCGGCTTCGCAGCGGCGATCAAGCGTGGCGACGGCGGCTTCGACGACGGCCGCGAGGGCGGCCCGGCGGTGATTCTGAGTATCCAGAAGCAGCCGACGGCCGATACCGTCGACCTCACCCGGCGCATCGAGGCGGCGCTGGTCGATCTCAAAAGCAGCGTGCCGGCGGGCCTGAGTGCGCCACAGGTGATCTTCCGCCAGGCCGACTTCATCGAGGCCTCGCTCGGCAACCTGCAGCTCAAGCTGCTGATGGCTGCCTGCTTCGTCGCCGGCGTGCTGTTCTTCTTCCTCGGCAACCTGCGGACGATGCTGATTTCGCTGACGGCGATTCCGCTTTCCATCCTGACGGCGGTGCTGGTCTTCAAGTGGTTCGGGCTGTCGATCAACACCATGACCCTGGGCGGTCTGGCCATCGCCATCGGCGAGCTGGTGGACGATGCCGTCGTCGATGTCGAGAACATCCTGCGCCGCCTGCGCGAAAAGGCGGCCAGCGGCCAGCCGTACTCGGTGCGCGCGACGGTGATCGCCGCCTCGCTCGAGGTGCGCACTGCCATCGTCTATGCAACGCTGATCATTGCCCTCGTCTTCGTGCCGCTGTTTGCCCTGCCCGGTATCGAGGGGCGGCTGTTCGTGCCGCTCGGCATCGCCTATATCGTCGCCATTCTGGCCTCGCTGGCGGTGTCGGTGCTGGTGACGCCGGTGCTGTCGAGCTACCTGCTGCCGGCGCTGGTGCGCCACGACCACGGCGAAACACGGCTGGTCGCCTGGCTTAAGGCGCATTACCGGCAGGCCCTGGAGCGGGTGCTCGCGGCGCCGCGCCTGCCTGTCGTCGTCGCTGGCGTCGCTGTCGTGCTGGCGACCCTGGCCGTGCCTTTCTTTCCGACCACCTTCCTGCCGCCGTTCAACGAAGGCTCGATCACTCTCGGCCTGCGTCTCAATCCGGGCGCCACGCTGTCCGAGTCGATCCGCGTCGCCACGGCAGCCGAGCAGGCGCTGCGCGGCCTGCCCGAGATCGAGCATATGGGGCGGCGCACCGGCCGGGCCGAACTCGACGAGCATGCCGAGGGCGTGCATGTCACCGAGTTCGAGATCAAGCTCAAGCCGGGCGGGCGACCCAAGGAGGCGGTCTATGCGGAGATCCGCCAGCGCCTGAAAGAGCTGCCGGCCAGTCTCAGCCTCGGCCAGCCGATCGCCCACCGTATCGACCACATGCTGTCCGGCGTGCGGGCGCAGATCGCCATCAAGATCGTCGGCGAAGATCTCGACACGCTGCGCGCCCAGGCCGGCCTGCTGCGCGTGCGGTTGGCGAAGATACCGGGGCTGGCCGACCTCGAGATCGAAAAGCAGGTACTGGCGCCGCAGATCAAGGTGCGCGTCGATTTCGACGCGGCGGCGCGTTATGGTATCTCGACGGCACAACTGACGCGCACGCTGCAGACCCTGGTCGATGGCGAGAAGGTGACGCAGATCGTCGAGGGCAACCGCCGCTTCGACCTGGTCGTCCGCCTCCCTGAGCAGGCGCGCTCGCTCGATGGGCTGGCCAACCTGCTGGTCGAGACGCCGGCCGGGCGCGTGCCGCTTGCCAAATTGGCGAGCATCGAGGATGCCGACGGGCCGAACCAGATCACGCGCGATGAAGGCCGGCGGCGCATCGTCATCTCGGCCAACGCCCAGGGACGGGCCCTGTCCGACGTGGTCGCCGACCTGCGCGCGGCGGTTGCCCAGTTCCCGTTGCCGGAAGGCTATTTCATCACCCTCGGCGGCCAGTTCCAGGCGCAGGAGGAAGCGGCGCGGCTGATCGCGGTGCTCGCGCTGGGCTCGACGGCACTGATCTTCATGGTGCTCTTCAGCCGCTACCGCTCGGCCCTGCTGGCCGCGCTGATCATGGCCAACGTGCCGCTGGCGCTGGTCGGCAGCGTCATCGGCCTGTGGCTGTCCGGGCAGCCGCTGTCGGTCGCGGCGCTGATCGGCTTCATCACGTTGGCCGGCATCGCCACCCGCAACGGCATCCTCAAGATCAGCCACTACCTGAACCTGATGCGCTTCGAGGGTGAGACCTTCGGTGTGCCGATGATCGTGCGTGGCTCGCTGGAGCGCCTGACGCCAGTGCTGATGACCGCGCTGGTCGCCGCCTTCGCGCTGG
>CAMKYP010000109.1 GCA_946477505.1 uncultured Dechloromonas sp.
GGGTCAGCGCATGGTAGGAGAGGCGATAGGTCTGGCTGCGCGTCACCAGCTTTTCATCGAGCCAGTACCAGCGCGCCTTGGTCAGTTCGAAATCGGCAACCAGATGCAGCACGACCCCCTTGGTCACCGCCTCCTCCAGGCGCGGATTCAATTCGAACTTGAAATCGGCCGACACCACATAGCCATCCTCGGTCGCCTGCAACTGCGGATTGGCGACCTCGATTTCCGCCGCCCAGACCATGGCCGGCAACAGGGCAGCCGCCAACAGCCATCCGCCCAGGCGGCACATCGCCCCCAGCAGTCGACGGAGGGACGTTGGCGAAGAATCAGGCACGCTTTTCAAGCAGGCAGTAGAAGAAGCCATCGTGATCGGCAGTCGGTAGTAGCTGTTCCTCTGTGCAGCGCAGGGCCTGCGGCTGGCGTTCGATGAAACGTCTGATCTGCTCGCCGTTTTCATCCGGGAATACCGAGCAGGTTGCGTAGAGCAGTTTACCTCCCGGTCGAACGACCTGCCACAGGGCATCCAGAATCCGGGCCTGCGCCCTGGCGAAGCTGGCGATGTCCTCCTCCCGGCGCAGCCATTTGGCATCCGGATTGCGGCGCACCACGCCGCTGGCCGTACAGGGTACGTCAGCCAGCACGGCGTCGAATGGCTGCCCGTCCCACCACGCATTCAGCTTGGCACAATCGGCCACCGCGACTTCCGCCCGCAGCTGCAATCGGGCCAGGTTTTCCTCGATGCGACGGCAGCGCGAGGCTTTCAGATCGAGCGCCAGCAAGGCCAGATCGCCCCGCTCCAGCAGGTGGGCCGTCTTGCCGCCTGGCGCGGCGCAGGCGTCGAGCACGCGGCTGCCCGGCGCCGGATCGAGCAGGCCGGCCGCCAACTGGGCGCCCGGGTCCTGGACCGACACAAGGCCTTCGGCAAAACCCGGCAGCGCCTCGATCGCCGCCGGCCGGGCCAGAGCCAGGCCGCTTTCGCCGACCGGCGACGCTTCGATGCCGACCGCCCGCAAGCGGGCCAGATAAGCGTCGCGCGTCGTCTGCCGGACATTCACCCGCAAGCCCATGGGCGGCGGCGCGTTGCCGGCTGCCACGATGCCTTGCCAAGCGTCCGGATAAGCGGCCTGCAATCGCGCCAGCCACCAATCGGGGTGCTGCGCCGAAACCAGGGGATCAACGGCGGCAGCGGCCGTGAGTTCAGCCTGCTGACGCAGGAAATTGCGCAGCACGCCGTTGACCAGGCCGCGGAATTTGCCGCCGATCAGTTCGCCGGCTGCGAAAACTGCCTGATCGACCACGGTGTGCACCGCCTCCGGCCGCGTCTCGATGCGGTAGAGCGAAACCAGCAGCAAAGCCCGGATTTCGTCAGCCGCCAACGGCCGCTCGAGCAAACGAGACAAGAAGTAGTCGCCCCGGCCATAGGCGCGCAGGCTGCCATAGACGAGATCCTGCACGGCCGGTCGGGCGACCGGATCGACCCGGCCGAGCAGGCCGTCGGCCAGGCTCTGCCCGGCGAAAACGGCAGCATCGATACGGGCGGCCTGGAGCAGGGCGTAGGCGAGTGAAGTGAACGGCAATCTGGACATAGGCCGCGATTATCGCACGCGGCATAATGGACCAATGCGCCCTTTCCTCCCCGCCCTGCTTTTCCTTTGCCTCACCCAGCCCGCCCTGGCCTGGAATGCCGCCGGCCACCGGCTGGTTGCGGCCATTGCCTGGCAACAGCTATCGCCGCCGGCACGCGATGCCATCAGTGCCGTGCTCGCCCGCCATCCCGACCACGGGCGCTGGATCGACAAGGCCCGCTCGTCCGATCCCGCCGACCTGTTTGCCGAAGCATCGACATGGCCGGACGACATCCGCAGCGACCCGCGCTTCCATGACGAGGAGCGCGAACCGCCGACACCGCCACTACCCGGCTTGCCCGACACGGCACGCCACAAGCGCTGGCATTACGTCGACCTCGACGCCGATGGCCGGGTTCGCCAAGGCGAAGTGGACACCCGGATCGCAGAGCTGACCCGGCAGTTGAAATCCGGCAGCCCGCCCGAACAGACCGCCTACGCCCTGCCCTGGCTGCTGCACCTAGTCGCCGACATCCACCAGCCCCTGCATGTCGGACGTCATGGTGACGACGGCGGCAATCTGGTCGAAATCGAGAACCCCAACAACAAACGCCTGCCCTTCAGCAGCCTGCATCTTTATTGGGACGACCTGCCCGGCCCCCCCTGGCTGCGCGGCAAGCGACTCGACGACAACGCCCGTCGCCTGCTTGAGCGGTACCCACCGCCGGAACAAGGCAGTATCGGTATCTGGCGTGACGAAAGCCACCGCCTGCTCGCCACGGCTTATCCGAGCGAAGCCGGCAGCCTGCTCCCCATCGTCGATGATGAATTCCATCGGCGCAGTCGCGAGACGGCCAACCGACGCATCGCCGAGGCCGGCTATCGGCTCGGTCGTCTGCTCGACAGCCTCTTTGGTCATGCCGTTTCGCGAGGAACGCAATAGAATCGCGTCATGAACGGATTGCACCTGATCGCCGACCTGCACGACTGCCGCTGCACCCCGTCGCTGCTGCTCGATGCCCCGGAGTTGGAAATCTATTGCGTCTCCGCCTGCCAACGCCACGGCCTGACGGTCGTCGGCCGGCTGTTCCATGCCTTTCGGGATACCAACGGGCAAGCGGCGGGCGTGACCGGCACGGTCGTCCTGGCCGAGTCGCACCTGGCGATACACACTTGGCCGGAAATCGGCGCCGTGACGCTCGATGTCTACGTCTGCAACTTCAGCGGCGACAACAGCGCTCGGGCGCAAGCCCTGTTCGCCGAAGTCCTTGCCCGCTTCGAGCCGGCTCGCATCGAACGCCATACGGTTCGCCGCGGCCAACTCGTGGCCCCGTAGCAGCCGGCTGCTACCCGGCATCCCTCAAATCTCTCCACAATGCCTTGCACGGCACCGGCGATTTTGCTGGCGCCGATCATACAAATGGAGACAAACATGGCTGCCAAGAAAATCCTGATGCTGACCGGTGACTACACCGAAGATTACGAAACCATGGTGCCCTTCCAGGCGCTACTGATGGTCGGGCACACCGTGCACGCCGCCTGCCCGGGCAAGAAGGCCAGCGAACAGGTACGCACGGCGGTACACGACTTCGAGGGCGACCAGACCTACAGCGAGAAGCCCGGCCACAATTTCACCCTGAACGCCGACTTTTCCGCCATCAAAGTCGAGGAATACGACGCGCTGGTCATCCCCGGCGGTCGCGCCCCGGAATACCTGCGCCTCAACCACGAGGTGCTGGCGATGATCCGACATTTTGCCGATGCGCAAAAACCGATTGCCGCGATCTGCCACGGTGCACAACTGTTGACCGCCGCCGGCGTCCTGGACGGCCGTTCGTGCAGCGCCTACCCCGCTTGCGCACCCGAAGTGCGAGCCGCCGGCGGCCGCTACGCCGACATCCCGGTCGACCAGGCCCACGTCGACGGCAATCTGGTTACCGCCCCGGCCTGGCCGGCGCATCCGGATTGGCTGGCCAAATTCCTGGCCTTGCTAGGCACGCGGATCGCCCTCTGATAATCTGAACGGGCAGGCAAGCCGCCTGCCCCAGCCGGAGTTCCCCCATGTGCGAAATTTACGTCAAGGCCGACCCGATGCTGTACGAATCCCGGGCCCGTTCGATACGTATTCACGGCTTCGTCACCAAAATCCGCCTAGAAAACCTGTTCTGGGACATCCTCGCCGAGCTGGCCGGCAACGAGGGCATGACGACCAATCAGTTGATCGCCAAGCTCCATGGCGAGATCGAGGAACTCCGCGGCGAGGTCGAGAATTTCGCCTCTTTCCTGCGCGTCACCTGCCTGCGCTACCTCACGCTGCGCCACCAGAAGGCCGGTGAAAAACCCAGCCTGGCCGTTGTCGGAACCCTCCCGCCGCTGCGTCTGGCAACGGCCTGAGGGCCACTCGACTCATCAGCGCATCGCGCGCAAACGGGCAATCCGCTCTTCGGTTGCCGGGTGGGTCGAGAACAGGCCGCGCAGGCCGCCGCCCGACAGCGGATTCATGATCATCATCTGCGCCGTCTCCGGATGCGCCTCGGCCGGCCCCATGGGAATACGGCCCTCGGCGTACATCTGGATCTTGCCCAGCGCATCGGCCAGCGCATGCGGATCGCCGCTGATTTCTGCCCCCCCGCGGTCGGCTTCGAATTCACGGGCCCGCGAAATCGCCATCTGGATCAGGCTGGCAGCCAGAGGCGCCAGGATCGCCACCAGAATGCCGACCAGCGGATTGACCGCGCGACCGTTTTCATCGCGACCACCAAAGAACATGGCGAAATTGGCCAGCGCGGAGATGGCACCCGCCATGGTCGCCGAAATGGTCGAAATCAGGATGTCGCGATGCTGCACATGAGCCAGTTCATGCGCCATCACGCCGCGCAGTTCGCGTGCCGACAGCAGCTGGATGATGCCGGTGGTCGCCGCCACCGCCGCGTGCTCCGGATTGCGCCCGGTGGCAAAGGCATTCGGTTGCGCCTCGTCGATGATGTACACCTTGGGCATCGGCAGGCCGGCCTGGTTTGCCAGCTCGCGGACCATGGCGTAGAACTGCGGCGCACTGGTCTCATCGACCTGCCGGGCGTTGTACATCTTCAGCACCATGCTGTCCGAGAACCAGTACGAGAACAGGTTCATCGCGCCGCCGAAAACCAGCGCCAGCAACATGCCCGACTTGCCGCCGATCATCCCGCCGACAATACCGAACAAGGCCATGATGGCGGCCATCAGCATGGCTGTCTTGACCCAGTTGAACATGGCATTACCTCCGCAAAACGATTGGTCCGGTCGGTAAACTATGTCCGCCGGACAAAAAATCAAGCGGGCAGGTCGAAGCGATCGCCTTCCTTGAGCGGATGTCCGGCCAGGAACTGCTGTACCGGCAGGCGCTTGCCACCGGCCTTCTGCAATTCGCTCACGGCGAGGGCTCCTTCACCGCAAGCGACGATCACTTCCCGCTTGTCCACCGACAAGATGCAGCCCGCCCGACCGCTACCCGCTACCGGTCGTGCCTGCCACAACTTGACCGTCTGTCCGGCAAACAGGGCCTGCGCGCCCGGAAATGGGTTGAAGGCACGAATATGACGATCCAGCTCGGCCGCCGGCCGGGTCCAGTCGATCTGTGCCTCGGCCTTCTCTATCTTGTGCGCGTAGGTCACGCCAGCGGCGGGTTGCGGCTCAGCCGGCAGCGGCAGCTTGCCCAGCGCCTCGACGCACAGACTCGCACCCAATCCGGCCAGGCGATCATGCAACGTGGCCGTGGTGTCGTTCGCTGCGATCGGGAAGGCACCGCGCAGCAGTACCGGGCCGGTATCCAGGCCGGCCTCCATCTGCATGATGCAGACGCCGGTTTCCGCGTCGCCGGCCAGCAATGCGCGCTGGATAGGTGCCGCCCCGCGCCAGCGGGGCAACAACGAGGCGTGAATGTTGATACAGCCAAAGCGCGGCATGTCGAGCACCGCCTGAGGCAGGATCAATCCGTAGGCGGCAACGACCATCACCTCGGCGCCGACAGCGGCAACCCTGGCCTGCGCCTCGGCATCCTTCAGGGTTAGCGGCTGGAAGACCTCGATGCCGTGTTCCAGCGCCACTTTCTTGACGGCGGACGGCTGCAGGCTCATGCCCCGACCGGCCGGACGATCCGGCTGGGTCAGCACCAACGCCACGTCATGGCCGGCGGCGACGATGGCCGACAGGGCCTGCGCGGCGAACTCCGGCGTTCCTGCAAAAATCAGCTTCATGCGGTAACGCGCGCCTGCTTGGCCAGCTTGTTCTTGATGCGGCCCTGCTTCAATTGCGACAAATGATCGACGAAGACAATACCGTTCAGATGGTCGATCTCATGCTGGATGCAGACAGCCAGCAAACCGTCGGCCTCCATGGTCTGCTCCTTGCCGTCGAGGTCCAGATAATTGATGCTGACCCGTTCGGCACGCTCGACCTTGTCGTAGATGCCGGGAACCGACAGACACCCTTCCTCGCCCACCTGCTGCCCTTCACAACGCGACAGTGTCGGATTAATGAAGACAAGCAGATTGTTCTTCTCTTCCGAGGTATCGATCACGACCAGGCGCTGATGCACGTCAACCTGCGTCGCCGCCAGGCCGATACCGGGTGCCTCGTACATGGTCTCGGCCATGTCTGCCGCCAGTTTTCGAATGCCATCATCGATTTTGGCAACGGGTTGAGCAACCTTTTTCAGGCGCGGATCGGGGAAACGCAAAATGGGTAGAAGAGCCATGTCAAAAATGGAATAAAAGCTTGCTCGCTTAGGTTATTACGTGCAGAATCTAAAGCAATTCCGAGGTAAGAAAACGCAAAATCGCGTGACGCTACTGAGACCGCTTCGGTGGCATTGCGTTCCACCGGCACGAGAGGTTACGACTATGGTTCGCATTATATCCGCGCTCATCTTGGCCGTGACGGCCGTCTGCGCATCCGCCGCCGACCCGCTGCAGCTCGTCGACAACCCGCCGGACCGCCATGTCGTCGTCAAGGGCGATACCTTGTGGGATATCTCCGGCAAATTCCTGAAACAACCTTGGCGTTGGCCGGAAATCTGGCAGATGAACAAGGATCAGATCAAGAATCCCCACCTGATTTATCCGGGCGATGTCGTCATGCTCGACATGTCCAGCGGCTCGCCCCGCCTCAAGCTGGGCAAGCGGGTCGGCGGCACCTCGGGCGGTACCGGCAAGCTGCAGCCGAGCGTGCATAGTGCGCCGGTCCAGCAAGGCATCCCCAGTATCCCGGCGGGGGCCATCGAGCCGTTCATTTCGCAGCCACTGGTCATCGAGGACAGCGAACTCAATACTGGCGTCAAGATCGTTGCCATGCAGGAGGACCGCATGCTGGTCGGCACCGGCGACACCTTCTACGCCAGCGGTATCCCGGACGCTGCCGTCACGAAATGGCACGTCTTCCGCAAGGGCAAGCCGCTGAAGGATCCGGAAACCGGCAAGGTCATCGCCTACGAAGCCTTCTTCCTCGGCAACGCCCGTCTGGTCAAACCTGGCGAGCCAGCCATGCTGCGTATCTCCCTCGCCAAGGAAGAAATCGCCCGTGGCGACCGCCTGGTTCCAGCACCGGAACCGCAGATCATTTCCTATGTGCCGCACCGTCCGGAACAGGACGTATCGGCCCGCGTGATCGGTATCTACGGTGGCCTGCGCGAAGGTGGTGCCAATTCGGTCATCGCACTGAATGTCGGCAAGAACAACGGCATGGAAGTCGGCCACGTCGTAGCCCTGTACCGCAAACGTATCTCGCTCGACGTGGATATCGACGGTCGGCGTACCGCCACCCCCGTTCCCGACGAACGCTATGGCCTGGCTTTTGTCTTCCGCGTCTTCAACGGCGTCAGCTACGCGCTGGTCGTCGAATCGTCGAAGGCCGTCATTTCCGGAGATTCGGTCAGGAATCCGTGAGCGACACCAACGCCCTGGCCGCCTGGCTGCGGCTGACCCTGATTCCCGGCATTGGCGGCGAGACGCAACGAAAGCTTCTCGCCGCTTTCGGTTTACCCGAAGCTATTTTCGCTGCCAGCCGCCTCGAGGTACGCCGTGTCGTCGGCGACCGTGCCGATCTGTTATTCGACACCGATGCCACAGACGCCATCGCACGCAGTCTCGAATGGGCCGAGCAACCGGGGCAAACCATCCTGACACTGGCCGATCCAGACTACCCGCCGGCCCTGCTCGAAATCGCCGACCCGCCGAGCCTCCTTTACGTACGCGGCACCCCGGACCTGCTGAACAGGCGCGGACTTGCCTTGGTCGGTAGCCGCAATGCCACACCGCAAGGCGCCCAGACTGCCGAAAATTTTGCCCGCCACCTGGCAGCACGGGGCCTATGCATCGTCAGCGGACTGGCGCTCGGTATCGATGCAGCCGCCCACCGCGGTGCCCTGGCCGCCAGCGGCGATACGGTCGCCGTTATCGGCACCGGTGCCGACCGCATCTATCCGGCGCGCAACAAGGAACTGGCCCTTGCCATTGCCGAGCGCGGTGCCATCGTTTCCGAATTCCCGCTCGGTACCCCTGCCGTGGCCCACAATTTTCCGCGCCGCAACCGGATCATTTCCGGGCTGGCGCGTGGCGTGCTCGTCGTCGAAGCGGCGCCCGACAGCGGCTCGCTGATCACCGCCCGCCTGGCTGCCGAACAGGGTCGCGATGTCTTCGCCATCCCCGGCTCCATTCATTCGCCCGTCGCCCGCGGTTGCCATAAGCTGATCAAGCAGGGCGCCAAGCTGGTGGAAACGGCCAACGACATCCTGGAAGAGCTTGGCGAAGACTTCCTGCTTTCGTCCCGCGCACCGGCGGTGAGCGCACCGCCAACCGATGCGTCGCCCCTCCTGACAGCCTTGGGCTACGCCCCTTGCAGCCTCGACGAACTGGTCGAGCGCACCGGCCAGAGTGCCGATACGCTGTTGCCGGAGTTGCTGACGCTTGAACTCGGCGGCCTGGTGGCCCCTCTTCCGGGCAACCGTTACCAGCGCCTCGCCCAGTAGCCTCATTCATATATAGAGACGGCTTGCCAAGCCGCTTGCGGGGCACTTATCATGCCCCGGCACTCCAACAGGTCGAACCATGTCCAAAAAGCTGATCATTGCCGAAAAACCTTCTGTCGCCGCCGACATCGCGCGGGCGCTGGGCGGCTTCACCAAACACGACGACTACTTCGAAAGCGAAGACTTCGTTCTCTCGTCGGCCGTCGGTCACCTGCTGGAACTGGCCTGCCCAGAAGAATTCGAGGTCAAGCGCGGCAAATGGTCCTTCGCCCACCTGCCGGTCATCCCGCCACACTTCGCGCTGAAGCCGATCGAGAAGACCGAATCGCGCCTCAAGGTGCTCAACAAACTGATCAAGCGCAAGGATGTCGTCGGCCTGATCAATGCCTGCGACGCGGGGCGCGAGGGCGAGTTGATCTTTAATTACATAGCCCAGAACGCAAAGTCCGGCAAACCGGTGCAACGCCTCTGGCTGCAATCGATGACCCAGGGCGCCATTCGCGACGGCTTTGCTCATCTGCGCCCGGGGCGCGAAATGGAAGGCCTCGGCGACGCCGCCGTCTGCCGCTCCGAATCCGACTGGCTGGTCGGCATCAACGGAACGCGGGCAATGACCGCCTTCAACTCGAAGACGGGTGGCTTCCACCTGACCACCGTCGGCCGTGTGCAGACACCGACGCTGGCCATCGTCGTCGAGCGTGAAAAGAAAATCCGCGAATTCAAGCCGCGCGACTACTGGGAAGTCGAAGCCGAATTCAGCGCCAAGGCCGGCAGCTATAAAGGCAAGTGGTTCGACGAAGCCTACAAGGGTAAAAACGACGACGAACACGCCCGCGCCGACCGCCTGTGGGAAGTCTCCCGCGCCGAAGTCATTCGCGCCGCCACACTGGGAAAGCCCGGCGAGGTGACGGAGGAGTCCAAACCGGAAACCCGCCTGTCGCCGGGCCTCTTCGATCTGACCACGCTGCAGCGCGAAGCCAACGCCCGCTTCGGCTTCTCGGCCAAGACCACGCTATCACTGGCCCAGGCGCTGTACGAAAAGCACAAGGTCCTGACCTACCCGCGTACCGATTCGCGCTGCCTGCCGGAAGACTACCTGCCGACGGTCAAGGAAACGCTGGCCGTACTGACCGGCCAGGGCGCCGGCAAGGGCCACGACGAAGTGCTGCTCTCGCGCTATTCGCCCTTTGCCCACCAGATCCTGGCTCGCAACTGGGTGCTGCCCAACAAGCGCATCTTCAACAACGCCAAGATCAGCGACC
>CAMKYP010000110.1 GCA_946477505.1 uncultured Dechloromonas sp.
AAGCGGGGTATCCGGATGAGTGCGGCGATGCTAGCACGCCCCGATGGCGACGACTGGATCGCGGCCGAGGCCGCAAGCGGGAAAGGACTACCCAAAGGACTACGCTGATTTTCTCGGCTGGTTCCCTGATGATGCTGCCTGCCTCGATTATCTGGACTGGTTGCGTTGGCCGGACGGTTTTTCCTGCCCGGGCTGTTCTGGAGATGCGGGATGGCGCATGAGTGATGGCCGTTGGTGGTGTAAAGCGTGCCGTCGCAGGATTTCGGCAACGGCGGGCACAATCTTCCATCGCACGAAAACGCCCCTCACCATATGGTTCGCCGCCGCTTGGCACATGACAGCAGCGAAAAACGGGGGTTCGGCCAAAACGCTCCATCGCCTTATGGGGTTTGGATCCTACGAAACTGCTTGGGCGATGCTGCACCGATTTCGTGGTGCCATTGGGCACGCTGAACGCACGCGACTTTCCGGCGATGTGGAGGTGGATGAAACGATGATTGGCGGTGCTCGCCCCCAAAAACGCGGGAGAGGCGCTGCCGGCAAGGTTCTCGTTGCTGTGGCCGTGGAGCAGATCCCGCCAAAAGGATTCGGTCGCTGTCGCATTCAAGTCATTCCCAACGCGGAGGCTGATACGCTGCGATCCTTTCTCCTTACTCATATCATATAGAGCCCGGCGCCAAGATTCTCACCGACGGACTGGCCTCCTACCCGCTGGCAGCGGGGAGTGACTATGTTCATCGAAGCACATCCATCAAGGGCCCTGGCATGGACGCGCACGAAATTCTCCCCGGAGTCCACCGCGTGGCGTCTCTCGTGAAAAGGTGGCTGCTCGGCACCCACCAAGGTTCTTTCAGTGCGGATCATATGCAAGCCTACTTGGACGAGTTTACCTTCCGATTTAACCCCAGAGGTTCGCGCGCCAGGGGAATGCTCTTCTACCGACTCCTTGAGCAGTCGGTCGCTATGCATCCCATCTCCTGTCGAGACCTCGTGGCAAACCCGGGACCCAGAAAAGCAGGGGAAGATAGTCCTGCGCCTCCGTGCTCCGCAAAAAGCGCACCATCATCTCTCCACCTGGAAATTCCTCGCAGCCCATGGCGCCGCTAAGCAACCGCACTCATCCGGATACCCCGCTTTCAGAAAGGCTCCTGACCTCTACTTGCCCAGCAAATGGCCAAGAAACGCCTCGGCCACCGCCGATAAGTGCTTGCCCTTCGGATAGGCGACGTACCATTTGCGCATCAAAGGAAACCCCTGCACGTCGAGAGGTTGCACCAAGCCGCTGAGTCCTTCCAGCGCCAACGTGTAGCCGGAGAGCACGGACACGCCCAAGCCGCCGGCGATGGCCTGCTTGATCGCCTCGTTGCTGCCCAGTTCCAGGCGGACCTTGAGCTTGTGGCCGTGCTCGGCAAAATGCCGTTCAGTGGCGAGACGTGTCCCGGACCCGGGTTCGCGAAAAACGAACGGTTCCTCGGCGATACGTGCCATTGGAATTGCCTTCTCCCCGGCCAGGGGGTGATCGTTTCTCGCGATGACGACCAAGGGATTGTCGGCGATGGGAATGGCCGCCACGTCCATGCCCTCGGGCGGAGCACCGAGGATGGTCAGGTCATCCTCGTTGTTGGCGATGCGGGCCAGCAATTGCTCCCGGTTGCTGACGATCAGTTTCGCCTCGATTCCGGGGTAGTGGGCGCAGAACTCCCCGAGGAGACGTGGCAGCAGGTATTCGGCGGTGGTTACCATGGCGAGGCGAAGCCGCCCGCGCTTCAGCCCTTGCATGTCAGCCAGGCGCATCTCCAGGCAATCCAGCCCCTTGATCGTTTCCCGGCAGGTGGCGAGCACCTCGCGGCCAGCATCGGTGAGGTAAATCTGCTTGCCGATGCGCTCCAGAAGGGGGTGCCCGACGCCTTCCTCAAGTTGCTTGGCCTGGGTAAATACCGCCGGCTGGGTCAGGCGCAACTCTTCCGCCGCCCGCGTGTAGGAGCGGTGCCGAGCGACGGCTTCGAAGATACGGATCTGTCTCAGACTCAAGTGCATTAATTCATAATAGTGAATGATAAAGATAAAATCAATTAAGTTTTAATTAGTGCGCAACTTGCTCATACTTGCACCAGCCCGAATTTCATCGGGCGAGATTTCCGACAACATAGAGGAGAAACGAATGGCCGCAAAGACATACAACGCTGGCGTGAAGGAGTATCGCCAAACCTACTGGACCCCGGAATACACTCCGAAGGACACCGACCTTCTCGCCTGCTTCAAGGTCACCCCGCAGCCGGGCGTGGCCCGCGAGGAAGTCGCCGCCGCCGTGGCCGCCGAGTCGTCGACCGGCACCTGGACCACGGTGTGGACCGACCTGCTGACCGACCTCGACTACTACAAGGGCCGTGCCTACCGGATCGAGGACGTGCCGGGAGATGACACCTGCTTCTACGCCTTCGTGGCCTATCCGATCGACCTGTTCGAAGAGGGTTCCATCGTCAACGTGCTGACCTCCCTGGTTGGCAACGTCTTCGGCTTCAAGGCCCTGCGTGCCCTGCGCCTCGAGGACGTGCGCTTCCCCATCGCCTACGTCATGACCTGCGGCGGCCCGCCGCACGGTATCCAGGTCGAGCGCGACATCATGAACAAATACGGCCGGCCGCTGCTGGGCTGCACCATCAAGCCGAAGCTCGGCCTGTCGGCCAAGAACTACGGCCGCGCCGTCTATGAGTGCCTGCGTGGCGGCCTCGACTTCACCAAGGACGACGAGAACGTCAACAGCCAGCCCTTCATGCGCTGGAAGCAGCGTTTCGACTTCGTCCAGGAAGCGACCGAGAAGGCGCAGCGCGAAACCGGCGAACGCAAGGGCCACTACCTGAACGTCACCGCGCCGACGCCGGAAGAGATGTACAAGCGCGCCGAGTACGCCAAGGAAATCGGCGCGCCGATCATCATGCACGACTACCTGACCGGCGGCTTCTGCGCCAATACCGGCCTGGCCAACTGGTGCCGCGACAACGGCATGCTGCTGCACATCCACCGCGCCATGCACGCCGTGCTCGACCGCAACCCGCACCACGGCATTCACTTCCGCGTGCTGACCAAGTGCCTGCGCCTGTCCGGCGGCGACCACCTGCACTCGGGCACCGTCGTCGGCAAGCTGGAAGGCGACCGCGACGCGACGCTCGGCTGGATCGACATCATGCGCGACGACTTCATCAAGGAAGACCGCAGCCGCGGCATCATGTTCGACCAGGACTTCGGCTCCATGCCCGGCGTCATGCCGGTCGCCTCCGGCGGCATCCACGTCTGGCACATGCCTGCCTTGGTCACCATCTTCGGCGACGACTCGGTGCTGCAGTTCGGTGGCGGTACGCTCGGCCACCCCTGGGGCAACGCCGCCGGCGCCGCCGCCAACCGCGTCGCGCTGGAAGCCTGCGTCGAGGCGCGCAACAAGGGCGTCGCCGTCGAGAAGGAGGGCAAGAGCATCCTGACCGAGGCTGCCACGCACTCGCCCGAACTGAAGATCGCCATGGAAACGTGGAAAGAGATCAAGTTCGAGTTCGACACCGTCGACAAGCTGGACGTCGCCCACAAGTAATTCTTGCGCCGAGCGCATGACACCCCGGAGCCGCAATTGGCGACCCGGGATCAGGACCCAATTTGAAAGGAAATGAAATGTCTGACGTAATGGATTACAACTCCCGCCTTTCCGACCCCGCCAGCCGGAAGTTCGAAACTTTTTCCTACCTGCCCGCGATGGACGCGGCCAGCATCAAGAGGCAGGTCGAGTATCTGGTGAAGAAGGGCTGGAACCCGGCTATCGAGCATATCGAGCCTGAGTACCTGATGGACTCCTACTGGTACATGTGGAAGTTGCCGATGTTCGGTGAAACCGACGTCGATCGCGTTCTGGCCGAGGCCAAAGCCTGCCACAAGGCCAACCCCAACAACCACGTGCGCCTGGTCGGCTACGACAACTTCAAGCAGTCGCAAGGCGCGGCCATGGTGGTTTACCGCGGCAAGACGGTTTAAGTCGCTCGGCGGTTGGCAGTATCTGGCCCCCGCTGCGCGGCAAGCGCAATCGGGGGCTTTTTGTTTTCCAGGAGTTTGCCAACGAATGGTGCGCCGTCGAGTTCGCGTCATTCGTGGATAAATCCGCGTTCTCATCAAGGAGCCCCCGCATGAGCAATATCGTCGATCAATACCGCATCACCAAGGAACCCTACTATCGCGCCGTCGCCGACGAGGTCGAGTTGTTCGAAGCCGCCTACTCCGTGCGCATGCCGATGATGCTCAAGGGACCGACCGGCTGCGGCAAGACGCGCTTTGTCGAATACATGGCACACAAGCTGAACAAGCCGCTGATTACCGTCGCCTGCAACGAGGACATGACCGCCTCTGACCTGGTCGGCCGCTTCCTGCTCTCAGCCCAGGGCACCGAGTGGCAGGATGGCCCGCTGGCCATCGCCGCACGGCATGGTGCGATCTGCTACCTCGACGAAGTGGTCGAGGCGCGCCAGGACACCACCGTGGTGATCCACCCGCTGACCGACAACCGTCGAGTGCTGCCGCTGGAAAAGAAGGGCGAACTGGTCAATGCCCATCCCGATTTCCAGATCGTGATTTCCTACAACCCTGGCTACCAGTCCCTGATGAAGGATCTGAAGCAGTCGACCAAGCAGCGTTTCGGCGGTCTCGACTTCACCTATCCCGAGCACGCCATCGAAACCGAGGTCGTGGCGCATGAATCGGGGGCCAACGCCGACATCGCCGGCAAGCTGGTTTCGATTGCCGAACGCTCGCGCAACCTCAAGGGGCACGGCCTCGACGAAGGCCTGTCCACCCGCATGCTGATCTACGCCGGCTCGCTTATTGCCAAGGGTGTCAACCCGCAGGCCGCCTGCCGCGTCGCGCTGGTCCGCCCGATCACCGACGATCCCGACATGCGCGATGCGCTCGATGCTGCGGTAACCACCTTCTTCTAAAGGCAGCCTGCCATGTCATTCAATCTTGCTGATTATGCCGAATTGCTGGAGGACTTGTCGCCGCACAGCCAGAATGCGTTGCAGGCCAATTGGCACGAAGCGACCAAGGTGTTCTCGCCGCGTGGTCTGGACAACTACCTGAAGGGTGCGGCCGCCATTCGCGGACTCGGCAAGGGTGATTCGCTGGTGGAAACCTGGATCGAGAAAGCGCCGATGGTCGCCAAGGAGGTCGGCGAGGACGTTGTCGGCGACCTGGCTACTGCCTCCCTCGAACTGGCCTCGCGAACCTCGGGGACGGTGATCGAGCTGCTGCTCGCCACTTCGGCCATCGCCGCCAATCGGCTGGGTGATGCCGAACTTTTCATCAAGTACCTGCAGTTCATCAATACCCTGATCGCGCAAGCGCCGCGTGGCGTGCGGCCGATGCTGGACAAGCTGGAAGTCCTGTTCCAGCACCTCACCCTCGGTGGCCTGCGCCGTTGGGCGCTCTGGGGCGCCCATGCACACCGCACCAACTACGAAGAACAGATCCGCTATTTCAGCCTTGATTCCAAGGAGTCGATGGCGATGCTGCAGAAGGAGCGCAAGGGCACCCTGCTGGTAAATGTGCAGCGCCGCATCAACATGTATCTGCGCGCACTGTGGGCCCGCGACTTCTTCATGCGCCCCACGTCAGGCGACTTCGAGACCCGCGAAGGCTACCGCCCTTACATCGAGGACTACCTGCTGCACGTGCCGGATGCGTTCGACGATTTCACGGTCGAAGGTCAGGAGCCAGTGTCCGGTCTGGAGCTATATCGCGCCACGGCCGCCCATTGCGCCGCCCACGTGGTCGAGACGAAGCTGCCTATTTCCGCCGAGGCGCTCAATCCCATGCAGATCGCGGTGATCAGCGTCATCGAGGATGCGCGCGTGGAGACTCTCTCCATCCGGCGCTTTCCCGGCCTCAAGCAACTCTGGAGCAAGCTGCACACGGCCACGCCCGAGATGAATGGCAGCATGGGCGATTATCTCAACCGTCTTGCACGCGCCCTGCTTGATGAGTCATACAAGGACAAGGACCCGTGGATCGTCGAGGCCCGTGCGCTGTTCGCGCTCGCGCAGGAGAAGCTCGATAGCAACCTGACTTCATGGGATATTGGCGTCCAGCTTGCGCACAGCTTCGGCCAGAAACGGATTCCGTTCAATCCACGTACCGATTTGCTCACCGCCCCCTACCGCGACGACAACCGCTACTTCTGGGAGTTCGAGGAATTCGATTTCAACAAGGCAGCCAGTGCCGGCTACGAGTCCATCAAACAGGTGCGCAAGTACGTCAGCGTGATGGAAATGGCCAACGAGATCGATGTCGAGACGGCCGGCGACGATGCCGAGGAAATCTGGGTGCTCGGCACCGAGTTGTTCCCGTATGAAAACATCGGTGACGAGAGTGGCGGCAAGAGCTTCAACGAACTTGAAGGCAAGGAGCCGGTCTCCGACCCCTTCCATTATTCCGAATGGGATTACCAGATCCAGTTGGAGCGCCCGGCCTGGGCAACCGTGCTGGAAAAGCGTGCCAAGGCCGGCGACCTGCAGATCATCGAGGCGATTACCGCACAGTACAAGCGCGAAATCCATCGCATGAAATTCCTGCTCGACGCCATGCAGCCGCAGGGTGTGCAGCGCATCCGCCGCCTCGAGGACGGCGACGAGATCGACATCAACGCAGCGATCTCCAGCCTTACCGACATCCGCCTCGGCAACCAGCCCGATCCACGCATCATGATGCGTAGTGTGCGCAAGACCCGCGACTTTTCGATCCTGGTGTTGCTCGATCTGTCGGAATCGACCAACGAAAAAGTGCAGGACCAGGAATATTCGGTGCGCGAGCTCACCCAGCAGGCCTGCGTGCTGCTGGCCGACGCCATAAACAAGGTCGGCGACCCCTTTGCCATCCACGGCTTTTGTTCGGACGGACGCCACGATGTCGAGTACTACCGGTTCAAGGACTTCGACCAGCATTGGGACGAGACACCCAAGTCCCGGCTCGCCGGGATGACCGGGCAGCTGTCTACCCGGATGGGTGCAGCGATTCGACATGCCGGCCATCATTTGCAACTGCAGCGTTCGGCCAAGAAACTCCTGATCGTCATTACCGACGGCGAACCCGCCGACGTGGATGTGCGCGACCCGCAATACTTGCGCTACGACACCAAGAAGGCTGTGGAGGAGGTGGCAAAACTTGGTGTCACCACCTACTGCATGAGCCTGGACCCACGCGCTGATAATTACGTCTCACGAATTTTTGGCCAGAAGAACTACATGGTGGTGGATCATGTCCAGCGCCTGCCCGAGAAACTGCCGCTGCTGTATGCCGGCCTTACCCGATAGGAAAGACCATGGAAAACACATACCCCGGTTTATACAGCGACAAGCACGGCCTCACCCAACTCGGCCGCATCGTCCTCGACGGCTGGTTGTTCGGCCTGATACCGGAGACGGAGGATTGCTCCGGCTGGCAGGGCGGCCGCATGCAGGCCCTGATGGAACAGGTGCAGGTGGAATGGGACAAGTACAGCAACCTGCCCAGCCGCCTGCCGCCGGAGTTGCTCAAGCGGCATGTCGAAATTTATGACCGGGCCATTCAGACTGCCCGCGCCAAGGGCTGGGACCCGGAACTGGGCGAGGATGAGTGAGGAGAGCGGCCGACAATGTACGAGCGTCTGCGCGACTGTCCCGCTCTGAATGAATACTCCTCAAGCATCCCGGCACCAGTATGGAACGTTTGGCGGCGCTACTGGATGCGCGAGCCGGTGAAGACCTGCTTCGGTCTGGAAGATTTTCCGCCCATGTCCATGCTGCTCGACGACGGGGAGTGGGTGCTGGTTGATTCCAGCCTGTACGACATGCCTGTCATCTCCTGGACGGATTTTCAGGACAAAGGCCGTACCGCCTTGCATGAGCCGGTGGTTTGCACCGTGCGTGATTACCACCAAGGCGCAGCCAAGGTTCGCAACAAGGCACTGCTGCTGATGGCCGAGGAACTGGAAGCACGGTTGCGCAATGCGGTGCGCAAGACCCTGTGACGAGGGCTCTGGACACCTGCCGCAGATTGACGCCGGACTGACGCGATGACGCTCCAGGCGGTGATCTTCGATGTCGATGGCACGCTCGCGGATACCGAGGAGGTCCATCGTCAGGCGTTCAACGCGACGTTTCGCGAATTTGTCTTGCTTTCCACCACGCTGGCCGATTTGCCGCCTGACACCTTCGAGGTCATCGGCGCCGGCGAACAGGCGCTCGAAAAAAAACCCGCCCCGGACATCTACACTTGAGGAATGACGCAAATGCAACTGCCTGCGGCAAGCTGCCTCGCCGTCGAGGATTCGAAGAACGGCGTGCGTGCGGCACGTGGTGCCGGACTGCCAGTGCTGGTAACCGTCAATGCCTGGACGCGCGGGGAGGACTTCACCGGTGCAGTAGCCGTGCTGGAAGATCTCCGCGCGACCAACGTGTCTGCCTTGCGCTTGTGGCATGGAGGCGGCGCCTGATGCCGCTCGTGCGCATCAAGGACGGGCGTGATGCGAGTCCCGAACGGACCGTCCGCCGATCAGGGTCGAACTTGATTTCCGGAAACTGCCAGTCTGGCCAGATCATCCAGCGACGTATTGCCGAGGTCTTCGAGTACCGCACAGGCGCCGGAGAGCGAAACCTGCGCCGGCTCGGGGCTTGGCCGCTTGCAAAACCCTGGCCGAGCGGGTCAGTGCCCGCTGGGACGCCTCGGGCGGCTTGCCCAGCCAGCTGCCGGACGACCTGCGCGCCCGCCACCAACGCATCTACGCCGAAGCCTTGGCGCGTGCCCGTGCCGCCGGCTGGTGGCCCCCCGAGGACGAGGACGGTTAAGAGCGCCCCCAGGAAACGGCTTGGCCGTTTCCGCCCCCCGAGGGGGACAAAAAAACTCGGGGCGGCCCTTCGTTTTTTTGGGAGGAAAACGCCATGCCCCTGGTCAACATGAAGGACATGCTCGACCATGCCCATGCCCACGGTTACGCGGTGGGGGCCTTCGATCTGGTTGGCCTGGATTTCCTGGAGGCCATCGTCGTCGGCGCGGAACGCGCCCGCGCACCGGTGATCCTGAGCCTGGCCGAATCGCATTTCAGCCACTTCGATCTCGAGCTGGCCATGCCCGCCGTGGAAGCGGCGGCGCGGCGCGCCCAGGTGCCGGTGGCCATCCATCTCGACCACGGCGCGAGCCTCGATTCGGCCATCCGGGCCATTCGTCTCGGGGCCAACGGAGTGATGGTGGATGCCTCGCACCTGGATATCGGCGACAACATCGACGCGACCCGGGCCGTGACCGCGATGGCCCACGCCTGCGGCGTCTGCGTCGAGGGCGAGCTGGGCTACGTGCCGGGTGTCGAGGGCGAAGATGCCGAGCGCCATCCCGGCCCGGTCCAATACACCACCGTGGCGGAAGCCAAGGCCTTCGTGGAACGCACCGGCGTTGATTGCCTGGCCGTCTCCGTCGGCACCGTGCATGGCCGCATGAAGGACAAACCCGGGCTGGACTGGGGCCGGCTCAAGGACATCCACGCCGCGCTGGGGCTGCCCCTCGTCATCCATGGCGGCACCGGCCTGTCCGATGACCAGTTCCGCAAGCTCATCACCTTCGGCGTGGCCAAGATCAATTACTACACCGCGCTGGCCGACGCCGCCGGGGACGCCATCCGCGCCGCCGCTCGCGCCGGGGCGAGGAGCTACACGGCCCTGCTCGCCGGGGTGCGCGAGCCCATCGCCGCCGAGGTAGAACGCTGCCTGCGGGTCTTGGGGTCTCCTCGTTTTCAGTGCAATAAGTGACGGTACGAAAAGCTAGCACTGG
>CAMKYP010000111.1 GCA_946477505.1 uncultured Dechloromonas sp.
CGGCCCATCACGGTGTGATGAACGGTACCGTTGCGCAGGCTGACCTTGGCCATCTTGCGACGGGCCTCTTCCATTGCCTTTTGCACGGCAACCGGCACTTCGCGGGACTTGCCCTTGCCCATGCCGATCGCGCCATCACCGTCGCCAACCACGGTCAGTGCAGCGAAGCCGAGGATACGGCCGCCCTTCACCACCTTGGTGACGCGGTTAACCGCAACCATCTTTTCGCGCAAACCGTCGTCGCGCTCTTCAGCCTGCTGCGGCTTCTTGTTTCTTTCAGGTTTAGCCATTTCTTAACCTCGTCCTTTCGCCGTCGGTTAGAACTTCAGGCCGCCTTCACGCGCGGCTTCAGCCAGCGCCTGAATACGACCGTGGTACTGGAGACCGGAGCGATCAAAAGCCACCTGCTCGATGCCGGCGGCCTTGGCGCGCTCGGCGATCAGCTTGCCAACAGCCGTGGCAGCAGCCTTGTTACCGCCGTTCGTGACATCGCCACGAACGTTCTTGTCCAGCGTGGAAGCCGATGCCAAGACCTTGCCGCCACAGGGCGAAATGATCTGGGCGTAAATGTGGCAGTTCGTGCGATTAACGCACAGACGCACAGCTTTGAGTTCGGCGATTTTGGCCCGGGTTTTGCGGGCACGGCGCAAACGCGCTTGCTTCTTGTTAAACATATGCCACCCTTACTTCTTCTTGGTTTCCTTGATAACCACCACTTCGTCCGAGTAACGAACGCCCTTGCCCTTGTAGGGCTCCGGCTTACGATACGCACGAACTTCGGCGGCTACCTGACCGACTTGTTGCTTATCCGCACCCTTCAAGACGATTTCCGTCTGGGTCGGGCATTCAACCTTCACGCCGGCCGGCATCTTGTGCGCAACCGGATGAGAAAAACCGAGGGAGAGGTTCAGCGTGTCGCCGGCAGCCTGGGCACGATAACCCACACCAACCAGTTGCAGCTTGCGCTCGAAGCCCTTGGAAACGCCGGTTACCATATTATTCAGGTTCGCACGCATCGTACCCCACATGGCGGATGCATTTTCAGCACCAGCCACTTTGGAAACAACGATGCTTTGACCTTCAACGGTAACGGCAACTGCGGGGTGGGCTGCGGTCTTCAAGGTGCCCAACGGGCCCTTGACGACGATCTGCTCACCGACGGTGACTTCAACACCAGCCGGCAGCACGACGGGATTCTTACCAATACGAGACATGATCGGTAGCTCCTTACGCCACGATGCAGAGGACTTCGCCACCAACTTTGGTAGCGCGGGCCTTGCGGTCGGTCATGACACCCTTAGGCGTGGACACAATCGCCACACCCAGGCCATTCATGACGCGCGGAATATCTTCGCAGCCCTTGTAGATACGCAGACCAGGCTTGGAAACGCGCTCGATACGCTCGATGACCGGACGGCCAGCGTAATACTTGAGGGCGATTTCGAGGGTAGCCTTGCCGTCGTTCTGACGAACAGCGAAATCTTCAACATAGCCTTCATCCTTCAGCACGGCGGCGATTGCAGCCTTGACCTTGGACGACGGCATGGACACAGACGCCTTCTCGGCGAGCTGGGCGTTGCGGATGCGGGTCAGCATGTCCGCGATCGGATCGCTCATAGCCATTTCTGTATCTCCTGATTACCAGCTGGCCTTAACAACACCCGGAATCTCGCCATTGAAGGCCAGCTCACGGATCTTGTTACGACACAGACCGAATTTACGGAAAACGCCACGCGGACGGCCGGTCAGCTGGCAACGATTGCGCAGACGCGACGGGCTGGAGTTACGCGGCAGAGCCTGCAGCTTCAGACGGGCTTCGTAACGCTCCTCGTCCGACAGGCTCACGTTGTTGAAGATTGCCTCGAGGGCTGCGCGCTTCTTGGCGTACTGAGCCACCAGCTTGCGGCGCTTTTCTTCACGGTTGATCAGAGCAAGTTTTGCCATGATTGCCTCAATTCTTGAACGGGAACTTGAAGGACGCCAGCAGAGCCTTCGCTTCTGCATCGGTCTTCGCGGTCGTGGTGATGCTGATGTTCATACCCCGCAGAGCATCGATCTTGTCGTATTCGATTTCCGGGAAAATGATCTGTTCCTTGACACCCATGTTGTAGTTGCCCTGGCCATCAAAACCCTTGCCAGAGATACCACGGAAGTCACGAACGCGCGGCAGCGCGATGGTGACCAAGCGATCCAGGAACTCGAACATACGCGGACCACGCAGGGTGACCATGCAACCGATCGGGTAGCCATCACGAATCTTGAAGCCAGCGATCGACTTGCGAGCCTTCGTGGTAACCGGTTTCTGACCGGCGATCTTCTGCATGTCGCCAACGGCGTTTTCCAGAACCTTCTTGTCGGCAACCGCTTCACCAACACCCATGTTCAGGGTGATCTTGGTGATACGGGGCACTTCCATAACGGACTTGTAACCGAACTGCTTGGTCAGATCGGAAACAACGGTATCCTTGTAAAACTGTTGCAAACGCGCCATGTCCACCCCTTATGCGTTCACCAGTTCGCCGTTCGACTTGAACACGCGAACCTTGCGGCCGTCTTCGAGCACCTTGATGCCGACGCGATCGGCCTTCTTGGTTGCCGCGTTGAACAGCGCAACATTGGAGATATGAATCGGCATGTCCTTGTCAACGATGCCACCAGCCACGCCCTTGATAGGGTTCGGCTTGACGTGCTTCTTGGCACGATTGACACCTTCAACGACAACATGCTCAGCATCGAGGCGAAGCACCACAGTGCCGCGCTTGCCCTTGTCCTTGCCAGTAATGACGACGACTTCGTCGCCCTTGCGAATCTTTTCCATCATCCGCTCCTTACAGAACTTCCGGAGCCAGGGACACGATCTTCATAAAGCGCTCGGTACGCAGTTCGCGAGTCACCGGGCCAAAGATGCGCGTGCCGATCGGCTCGAGCTTGTTGTTGAGGAGGACAGCGGCATTGCCGTCAAAGCGCACCAGCGAGCCATCCGGACGGCGTACACCCTTGGCGGTACGAACCACCACGGCATTGTAAACGTCACCCTTCTTCACGCGACCGCGCGGCGCAGCGTCCTTAATACTGACCTTGACGATATCGCCAATACCAGCATAGCGGCGCTTGGAGCCACCCAGCACTTTGATACACATTACCGAACGCGCACCGGTGTTATCGGCGACGTCCAGAATCGTCTGCATCTGAATCATTTAAATTAACTCCAACTTAATCCGCTTGCGCGGTCAGTCTTGGAACCCGTACGGGTCGAACAACTTCACGGGTCCAGGACGGCGCCCGCAAAAAAGAAGCCGGATTATACCGGCTTCTTTTAATACTGCGCAAGCGTTTTTAAAAACTTTCGTTATACAACGATCGCCTTTTCCAGAACGCTGGTCACAGCCCAAGTCTTGGTACGGGAAACCGGGCGGGTTTCGACGATCTCGACGAGATCGCCGGCCTTGGCGGCATTGCCGTCGTTATGGGCGTGATACTTCTTGGAACGAACCATCACCTTGCCGTACATCGGGTGCTTGACCTTACGTTCGACCAGGACGGTAACCGTCTTGTCCATCTTGTCGCTGACAACGCGACCGATCAGAGTGCGCTTGATGCTGGTGGTTTCGCTCATTGCTGCACCGCCTTTTCACGGATAAGCGTGCGGACGCGAGCGATATCGCGACGCACCTTGGACATTTGGCTGGTATTGGACAGCTGCTGGGTAGCGAGCTGCATACGCAAGCCGAACTGGGCCTTCAAGAGGTCCAGCAATTCCTTGTTGAGCTCGTCCACGCTCTTGGTTCTCAATTCACTAGCTTTCATGATTACCCCAGATGACGAGTCACGAAGGTGGTGGCAATCGGCAACTTGGCGGCGGCGAGAGCAAATGCCTCGCGAGCCAGCGCTTCATTGACACCATCCATTTCATAGAGGACCTTGCCCGGCTGGATTTCGGCGACCCAGTACTCCGGGTTACCCTTACCGTTACCCATACGAACTTCGGCCGGCTTCTTGGAAATCGGCTTGTCCGGGAAGATACGGATCCAGATACGGCCACCGCGCTTGATATGACGAGTCATGGCGCGACGGGCGGCTTCGATCTGACGAGCCGTCAAACGACCGCGACCGATCGCCTTGAGGCCCCACTCACCGAAGGAAACCTTCGTACCGCGAGTCGCCAGACCTTCATTGCGGCCCTTGTGCTCCTTGCGGAACTTGCGACGATTAGGTTGCAACATTTAGGCACCTGCCTTTCTGACACCGCGCTTGGCACCTGCATCGCCGTCAGCCTTCTTGACCGTGCGGGTACGCGGCTTGTCGCCTTCCGGCTTGCCCGGGGCGCGACGCGGACGGCGCTCTTCGGCTGCCGGCTCTTCGGCGACCGGCTGGGCGTTACGGTCGAGCATGTCGCCCTTGTAAACCCAGACCTTGATACCGATGATGCCGTAGGTGGTCAGCGCTTCGGAAGTTGCGTAGTCGATGTCGGCGCGCAGGGTGTGCAGGGGCACACGACCTTCGCGATACCATTCGCTACGTGCGATTTCTGCACCGTTCAGACGCCCGGCACTCATCACCTTGATGCCCTGGGCACCGAGGCGCATGGCGTTCTGCATCGCGCGCTTCATGGCACGACGGAACATGATGCGTTTCTCGAGCTGCTGGGCGATCGAATCGGCGATCAGCTGGGCATCGATTTCCGGCTTGCGAATTTCTTCAATCGACACATGGACGGGAACGCCCATGATGCGCTGAAGATCCGTACGCAGCTGTTCGATATCTTCGCCCTTCTTGCCGATGACGACGCCCGGACGAGCGGAGTAAACGGTGACGCGGGCATTCTTGGCCGGACGTTCGATCAGAACGCGACCAACCGAGGCGTGCGCCAGCTTACGCTTCAGGTACTCGCGCACCTTGACGTCTTCTTGCAACATGCCCGGGAAGTCCTTGCTGTTGGCGTACCAGCGCGAACTCCAGTTCTTGGTGACGGCCAGACGGAAGCCAGTCGGATGAATTTTCTGTCCCATGGCTCTTCCTTAGTTACCAACGGTCAGATAAATATGGCAGGTCGGCTTGCTGATCCGATTGCCACGACCCTTGGCGCGCGCCGTGAAGCGCTTCAGCACCATACCTTTTTCGACGTAGATGACCTTGACCTTAAGTTCGTCGATATCGGCGCCGTCGTTGTGCTCGGCGTTGGCGATAGCCGACTCCAGCACCTTCTTGATGATACCGGCACCCTTAGTCGGGCTAAAGGCCAGGATGTTGAGAGCCTGACCAACCGGCTTGCCGCGCACGAGATCCGCCACCAGGCGGCCTTTTTGCGCAGAGAGGCGTACGCCCCGCAGACTTGCACGAGTTTCCATGTCAGCTCCTTACTTCTTGGCCTTCTTGCCGGCGGTGTGACCCTTGAACGTACGGGTCAGCGAAAACTCGCCGAGCTTGTGACCGACCATATTCTCGGTGACGAACACCGGAATATGCTGCTTACCATTGTGGACCGCGATCGTCAGGCCGATGAACTCGGGGAGGATCGTCGAACGACGCGACCAGGTCTTGATCGGGCGCTTGTCATTGGTGGCGCGAACTGCTTCGACTTTGTCGATCAGGTGCGCATCAATAAACGGGCCCTTTTTGAGAGAACGTCCCATTTCCTACCCCTTAACGCTTATGACGGCGCTGAACGATCATGCTGTTCGTGCGCTTGTTGCTGCGGGTACGGTAACCCTTGGTGGGCTGACCCCACGGGTTAACCGGAACACGACCTTCACCGGTCTTACCTTCGCCACCACCGTGCGGGTGGTCGATCGGGTTCATCGCGGTACCACGAACGGTCGGACGAATACCACGCCAGCGCTGAGCACCAGCCTTGCCGATCTTGCGCAGGTTGTTTTCTTCGTTACCGACTTCACCGACGGTTGCGCGGCACTCAACGTGCACACGACGCACTTCGCCGGAGCGCAGACGAATCTGGGCGTAGCTACCTTCGCGGGCCAGCAACTGAACCGAGGTACCAGCAGAGCGGGCGATTTGAGCACCTTTACCCGGCATCATCTCGACACAGCAGATGGTCGTACCGACCGGAATGTTGCGGATCGGCAGCGCATTACCCGACTTGATCGGAGCTTCCGAGCCACTCATGATTTGCTGACCGACCACCATACCCTTGTTGGCGATGATGTAACGGCGCTCGCCGTCGGCGTAGCAAACCAGGGCGATATTCGCCGTACGGTTCGGATCGTATTCCAAGCGCTCAACCTTGGCCGGAATGCCGTCCTTGTTGCGCTTGAAATCGACGACGCGGTAAGCCTGCTTGTGACCGCCACCCTGATGGCGAACGGTGATACGACCGTTGTTATTGCGGCCAGCGTTTTTGGACTGGGATTCAACCAGACCAGCGAACGGCTTACCCTTGTGCAGATCGGCATTAACGACCTGAACAACACCACGACGACCCGGGGAAGTCGGTTTGACTTTAACGAGAGCCATTATGCATTGCCCCCTTCAACGAAATTGATTTCCTGACCCGGCTTAAGGCTCACGTAGGCCTTCTTCCAGCCCTTGCGGCGGCCAGTTGCACCCTTGAAGCGCTTGACCTTGCCCTTGACGTTGGCGACTTGAACAGCCTCAACCTCGACCTTGAACAGGAGCTCGACAGCAGCCTTGATTTCCGGCTTCGTCGCATCGGACGCAACACGGAAAACCACTTGCTCATGCTTGTCGGCAACGTAGGTAGCCTTCTCGGAGATTTGCGGTGCCAGCAGCACCTGCATCAGACGCTCTTGATTCATCCCCACATCTCCTCGAACTTGGCCACGGCGCTCTTGGTCACCAGAACCTTGTTGAAGCGAACCAGCGAAACCGGATCGGCTTCCTGGGCTTCCAGAACCAGAACGTTGGGCAGGTTGCGCGACGAGAGATAGAGATTCTCGTTCAGCTCGTCGGTAACAACCAGAAGATTGCCATCCAGACCCATACCCTTCAATTTCTGGGCAAACAGCTTGGTCTTCGGCGCATCGACCGACAGATCGTCGACGACGACCAGACGGTCTTGACGGGCCAACTCGGAGAGGATCGCGGCCATGCCGGCGCGGAACATCTTCTTGTTAACCTTCTGGGAATAATTTTGATCCGGAGAATTCGGGAAAATCCGACCGCCCCCACGCCACAGCGGCGAACCGTTCGAACCGGAACGGGCACGACCGGTACCCTTCTGGCGCCACGGCTTGGTGGTGGTATGACGGACTTCGGAGCGATCCTTCTGCTTGCTGTCACCGGAACGGGCGTTCGCCTGGTAGGCGACGACGATCTGGTGCACCAGCGCTTCGTTGAATTCGCGACCGAACAGCACGTCCGAAGCCTGCAGCTTGGCAGCTTCCTGACCTTGTTCGTTAATAACCTTCAGTTCCATGTCGCCCCCTTAAGCCTTGACTGCCGGACGCACGACGACGTCAGAACCCTTGGCACCCGGAACAGCGCCCTTAACCAGCAGAAGCTGGCGGTCGGCATCAACGCGGACAATGGTCAGGCTCTGCAGGGTCGACTGCACGTCACCCAGATGGCCGGCCATGCGCTTACCCGGGAAAACGCGACCCGGATCCTGCGCCATACCAATGGAACCCGGCGCGTTGTGCGACACCGAGTTACCGTGGGAAGCACGGTTGGAGCTGAAGTTGTGGCGCTTGATACCACCCTGGAAGCCCTTACCGATAGAGGTGCCGGTCACATCAACCTTTTGCCCTTCGGCAAAGATGGTAACGGCGACCTGATCACCAGCCTTGAAATTGGCCAGCTGATCAGCTTCGATACGGAATTCCTTGAGCACATGCCCGGCTTCCACACCCGCCTTGGCCAGATGACCGGCAAGGGGCTTGGAAACACGCGAGGCACGGCGCTTGCCGAATGCGACCTGAATGGCTGCGTAGCCATCGATCTCCGGCGTTTTGACTTGGGTCACGCGGTTATTGGACACGTCAAGCACAGTCACCGGGATGGACGCGCCATCCTCAGCAAAAATGCGAGTCATGCCAACCTTGCGACCAACAAGGCCTAGACTCATGGTTATTCTCCTCATCGCCGGCTGCGATTGGCCGGTCGATGTAAAACAACAAATGGGCAGCCGTCGCCGGCCACCCCCGAAAGGCGCGGATTATATCCGCAAAACTACAATTACTGCAACTTGATCTCGACGTCGACGCCAGCCGGCAGGTCCAGCTTCATCAGGGCATCAACGGTCTTATCGGTCGGATCGACGATATCCATCAGACGCAGATGGGTACGAATCTCGAGCTGATCGCGGGAAGCCTTGTTCACGTGCGGCGAACGCAGGATGTCGAAACGCTGCTTACGGGTCGGCAGCGGAACGGGACCACGAACGACAGCACCGGTACGCTTGGCGGTCTCGACGATTTCCTGAGCGGATTGATCGATCAGGCGATAGTCGAAGGCCTTCAGACGGATACGGATTTTTTGGCTTTGCATTTTCTTGGCTTCCAAAGAACGATGGGGCGAGGGTCACCCGCCCCGGTTTTCAAAAAGAACGATTATTCGATGATCTTAGCAACGACGCCGGCGCCGACGGTACGGCCGCCTTCGCGGATGGCGAAGCGCAGACCTTCTTCCATGGCGATCGGGGCGATCAGCTTAACGGTCATCTGGATGTTGTCACCCGGCATGACCATCTCGGTGCCTTCCGGCAGCGAGATCGCACCGGTCACGTCAGTCGTACGGAAGTAGAACTGCGGACGGTAGTTGTTGAAGAACGGGGTGTGACGACCACCTTCGTCCTTGGACAGAACATAGACTTCGCCGGTGAAGTGGGTGTGCGGGGTGATGGAGCCCGGCTTGCACAGGACTTGACCACGCTCGACGTCTTCACGCTTGGTGCCACGCAGCAGGGCGCCGATGTTGTCGCCGGCTTGACCTTGATCGAGCAGCTTGCGGAACATTTCGACACCGGTACAGGTGGTCTTCTGGGTCGGACGGATACCGACGATTTCGATTTCTTCGCCAACCTTGATGATGCCGCGCTCAACACGACCGGTCACCACGGTACCGCGACCAGAGATGGAGAAGACGTCTTCGACCGGCATCAGGAACGGCATGTCGACAGCGCGTTCCGGGGTCGGGATGTAGGAGTCCAGTGCATCAGCCAGGCGGAAGATGGCCGGTTCGCCGATTTCGGACTGGTCGCCTTCCAGGGCCTTGAGTGCGGAGCCGTGGATGATCGGGGTGTCGTCGCCCGGGAAGTCGTACTTGGAGAGCAGCTCGCGCAGTTCCATTTCAACCAGCTCGAGCAGCTCGGCGTCGTCAACCATGTCGCACTTGTTCATGAACACCAGAACGTACGGCACGCCAACTTGGCGGGCGAGCAGGATGTGTTCGCGGGTTTGCGGCATCGGGCCGTCAGCAGCGGAACAGACCAGGATGGCGCCGTCCATCTGGGCGGCACCGGTAATCATGTTCTTGACGTAGTCGGCGTGGCCCGGGCAGTCAACGTGGGCGTAGTGACGGTTGGCGGTTTCGTATTCGACGTGGGCGGTGTTGATGGTGATACCGCGTGCCTTTTCTTCCGGCGCAGCGTCGATTTCATCGTACTTCTTGGCAGCGCCGCCGAACTTAGCAGACAGCACAGTCGTGATCGCAGCGGTCAGCGTGGTCTTGCCGTGGTCAACGTGACCAATCGTGCCAACGTTTACGTGCGGTTTCGTACGCTCGAATTTTTCCTTAGCCATT
>CAMKYP010000112.1 GCA_946477505.1 uncultured Dechloromonas sp.
ATCTGGCGCTTCAGACGGGATTTGGTGGCCTTTTGATTGCGGGCGACGACGATCGGTTCAACCGCCATGATTAACGCGGTGACGCCGAAGGACCCCCAGACGTAGAGGCCATAGCCGCCCATGGCCAGGAAATCGGAAAAACTGTTCCAGTAGATCATCGACCTGCTCCTTCCAGTTCGGCCTTGACCCAGTCGGTGTGCCGCTCGCGTTCGAGCATGATGGTGCGCGCCCGCATCAGGGCGACGGCGATCGAATACATCCAGAAGCACAGGGCCATGAGCAGCATGCCGTAGAGCATGGTGGTGACCATCGACGACTTGGTGAGATTGACGCTGGAACCCTGGTGCAGTGTGTTCCACCATTTGACCGAGAAGTAGATGATCGGCACGTTAACGACGCCGACGAGCAGCAGCAGGCCGCCGGCCTTGTCGGCGCGGCGCGGGTCGTCGATGGCGGCGGTGAGCGCCATGTAGCCGATGTAGAGGAAGAGGAGGATCAGTTCGGAGGTCAGGCGGGCATCCCACACCCACCACGTGCCCCACATCGGCTTGCCCCACAGGGCGCCGGTCCACAGCGACAGGAAGGCCATCAGGGCGCCGGTCGGGGCCAGGGCCTGGGCCATCATGCCCGACAGGCGGGTGTTGAAGGCAAGGCCGATGGCAGCCCAGAAGGCCATGACCAGATAGATGAACATCGACATCCAGGAGGCCGGGACATGGATGAAGATGATGCGGTAGCCCTCGCCTTGTTGGAAGTCGGTGGGGGCGACGAGCATGCCGAGGTAGAGCCCGGCCAGGCCGAACAGCACCGCGGCAGCGACGAACCACGGGATCGCCTTGCCGGCCAACGGATAGAAGGTGGCCGGCGAGGCGAAGCGGTAGAGATTGAAGCGATCTTTCATTCGAGGGCGATCTTCAGGGCGGCGGCCGAGGCCCAGGGGGCGAAGCCGAGTGAGGCAAAGGTCATGGCGGCAAGCAATGACAGGTGTCCTTCTCCCCCGAGCCCGGACACCGTCGCGTCAACCGCGCCAGCGCCGAATATTAACACCGGGATATAGAGCGGCAGAACCAGTAGCGACAGCAGGACGCCGCCGCCGCGCAGGCCAAGGGTCAGCGCTGCTCCGATGGCGCCGATGCCGGAGAGTGCCGGCGTGCCGAGCAGGATGGCGCCGGTGAGGACGAGGAGGGCGTCGGTCGACAAGTCGAACTGGATGCCGAGCACGGGGGCGATCAGCGCCAGCGGCAGGCCGGAAACCAGCCAGTGAGCAATCACTTTGCCGGTAACGACCAGGCCGAGCGGATGCGGAGCAAGGGCCAATTGTTCGAGCGTGCCGTCGCGGTGATCGTCGGCGAACAGGCGGGGGAGCGACAGCATGGTGGCGAGCAGGGCGGCAACCCACAGGACGCCGGGTGCCAATTTGCGCAGCAGGTCGGGTTCCGGGCCGATGCCGAGCGGGAAGAGGCTGACCACGATGACGAAGAAGAAGAGCGCGGAGACGATGTCCGCCTGGCGGCGCATGGCCAGCTTGAGGTCTCGGCCAACGACGGCGAGGATGATTTTCAGCATCGCGGTCTCAGCTCAGCTTCAGTTCGCGTACGGTGCCGGCCGGGATGGCGACCAGTTGGTGCGTCGTCATCACCGCAAGGCCGCCGCGTTGCAGGTGGGCGGAGATGATGCCGGCCAGCCAGTCGACGGCGGCGACGTCGAGGGCGACGAAGGGTTCGTCGAGCACCCATAGCGGACGACGCTCCTTGACCAGGCGGGCCAGCGCGACACGGCGCTTCTGGCCCTGCGACAGGTATTTGCAGGCGAGATCTTCGCGCCCGGCGAGGCCGACCTGTTCCAGCGCATCGAGGGCGTCGTCCTCGGATAGCGCTTCATCGGCCAGATGGGCCGAGGCGAGCAGGTTCTCGAGCGGAGTCAGTTCTTCCTTGATGGCGTTCAGGTGGCCGAGATAGCAGAGATCGGCACGGAATTCGTCGCCGCTGCTGCGGATGGACTTCCCCTTCCAGCGAATTTCACCGGTTTCGGGTGGCAACAGGCCGATAATCATGCGCAGCAGGCTGGTCTTGCCGGCACCGTTGCGGCCTTGCAGATAAAGCAGTTCCCCTGCTTCCAGATTGAAGCCGAGGCCTGCGAACAGGCGGCGCTCGCCGCGCACGCATTCCAGATTGTCAGCTTCAAGCATCAGGGGAAAAACCGAAAGAAATCAGGCCCAAATTATGAACGCGCAAGTGTAGCGGCAGATTGATGATCATCAAACAAAAACGGACGGAAAAAACGGGGGCATGGCCCCCGTTTCCCGGCGTGGATGCGGATCACTTTTTCTCGAACGGCGTCGGGCGCGGCGTGGTGTCGGAGGACGGCGGCAAGATGGGCAACTTGAAGTTCGGCTGGTCGCCGGTCAGCGTTTTCAGGAAGGCAACGACCTTGGCGTTTTCTTCCGCCGTGAATTTCTTGCCGAGTTGGATACGGGCCATGGTATCGACGGCTTCCGGCAGGGTGTTGGCGGCGCCGTCATGGAAGTACGGATAGGTCATTTCGACATTGCGCAAGGTCGGCACCTTGAAGTTGAAGCGGTCGGCGTCCTTGCCGGTAACCGCCGAGCGTCCCTCGGCCGGGCTGGAGGCCTTGTACGGTTCGACCTGACCCATCTTCTGGAAGGAGTTGCCGCCGACGGCCGGGCCATTGTGACAGGCGACACAACCGGTTTCCTTGAACAGCTTGTAGCCTTCCAGTTCGTTCTTGCTCAGGGCTTTTTTGTCGCCCTTGAGCCATTTGTCGAAACGGGAGTTCGGGGTGACCAGCGTTTCCTCAAAGGCGGCGATGGCCTTGGTAACCATGTCGATGTCGATCTGTTCCTTGCCGAAAGCCTTTTTGAAATCGGCAACATAGCCGGGGATGGATTGCAGCACGTTGATGGCCAGGGTGTGAGTGAAGGCCATTTCGCCCGGGTTGGCGATGGGACCACCGGCCTGTGCCTTGAGGTCGGCGGCGCGGCCGTCCCAGAATTGGGCGAGGTTGAGGCTGGAGTTCAGCACGGTCGGGGCGTTGATCGGGCCTTCCTGCCAGTTGTGACCGATCGAGGTCTTGATGTTGTCGGTGCCGCCCATCGACAGGTTGTGGCAGGAGTTGCACGAAATGAAGCCGGATTTGGACAGGCGCGGATCGAAATAGAGTTTCTTGCCCAGTTCGACCAAGGCCGGGTTGGTCACCTTGGCTGGCTGGATTGGCTGGATCGGTTCCTGGTTGGCAGCTTGGGCGGAAAGGTGCAGGCTGAGTCCGGTCAGCACGATCAGGACGCTGCATTTGATGCGATGTTTCATGGCTTGTTCTCCCTTGTTTGAAAACTCAATGTCCGGATTCTCCCCTTGTGAGTTATGATCAAGTTGATATAAGTCAATGATTTTTATATGTATTTATAATAGAGGCTATAGCTTAACCCTATAGTGAAAGTGGATTTTGCAAAGTCCGCACTTTTGGAGAACCGCATGACACTGACCGAATTGCGCTACATCGTGGCCCTGGCACAGGATGGAAACTTCAGTCGGGCGGCAGAACGTTGTTCCGTCAGCCAGCCGACCTTGAGTGTCGCCATTGCGCGCCTTGAGGATGAATTGGGCGTGCAGTTGTTCGAGCGCGGCAAGGGTTTTGTCAGCCCGAGCGCGGTGGGTATCAGAGTGGTCGAGCAGGCGCAGCGGACGCTCGAGGAAGCGGAGCAGGTGCGCCAGATTGCGATGTGGGGGCGCAACCAGTTGCAGGGGCCGCTGCGCCTCGGGGTCATCCATACGATCGGACCCTACCTGCTCCCCTTGTTGATTCAGTCGTTGCGCCGCCAGGCTCCCGAGATGCCGCTGGCCATCGAGGAAAACATGACCGCCAGCCTGGCCGAGATGTTGCGCGACAACGAAATCGACGTCGCCATTCTGGCGCTTCCGTTCGACATGCCTGGCGTTGTCACCCGCGCGGTGTACGACGAAGCCTTCAAGGTCATCGTGCCGCGCGGTCATGCCTGGGAACGCAAGCAAGTCATCCTGCCAGAGGAAGTCGCGGGCGACGAAGTCCTGTTGCTCAAGGCCGGAAACTGCTTCCGCGATCAGGTGCTGGGGGCCTGTCCGCAGGTCAGCAGCCCGGAAACCGGCATCCGTCTCGGGCATTCGATCGGTACTATCCGGTGCATGGTGGCCTCGGGGCTGGGGGTTTCCGTGCTCCCCGACAGCGCGTTGCAATACCCGTACAGCAACGATTTGATCAGCGTGATCCCGTTTGCGCCGCCGGCGCCGTCGCGTCGTGTCGCGCTCGCTTGGCGGGCCGGGTTTGTCCGGCCGCGGGCGATTGATGCCTTGCTGGCGGCTTTCCGCCAGCTCGAGTCGTCGGCCTATCGTCTTCTGGATTGAGCGGAAATCAGGACCTCGGCCTGGGTTTGCCGAATTCGCTGGTTCAATTCCGCCGTACAGGCAGAGAATTCCTCGCGTAACGCTTCGGGGGCAGGCGTGTCGCCGGCCTGCTTTTGGCAGATCAGTTGGGTCCCGATGGCATGGGCGCGGGCGTGGATTTCGGGGATCGCCTTGAAGGACTCGATCGCCGTGTAACGCTGACTTCCCGCACTGTTGTACCAGCGCGCAAAGCGGCAGGTCGTATGCTCCGTGGCGGGAGGTGCGGTATTTCCCGTTGTGTCGTCCAGATAGGCGTGGAGGGAACGGGTCCAGCGCTTGTGGTCCACTTCGGCGATCAACATGGGCAGGTCTTCGCGCGACCAGTTGAAGGCGGTGCCCAGATTCCACAATTCGTCCGGCTGGAACCCGGCAATCCATGCCGGCAATTCTTCGGCAGGCATGGGGCGGGCGATACCGAACCCCTGAGCCATGTCGCACCCGAGCAGGAGGAGTACCAGTCCATGCTCGACCGTCTCGACTCCTTCGGCGATGACGGAACGCCGGAAAGCCTGGGTCAGGCCGATGACGCCTTCGACGATGGCAAGGTCATCCGGATTGTCGAGCATGTCGCGAACGAAGGACTGGTCGATTTTCAGGACATCGGCGGGGAGTCGCCGGAAATAAGTCAGCGAGGAATAGCCGGTGCCGAAATCGTCCAGTGCGAATCTGACACCGAGGTCGCGACATTCCGCAAACAGGCCGGCGGTGGTGCCGACATCGGCGAGGGCTGCGGTTTCGAGGATTTCGAGTTCGATCTGTTCCGGCAGGACAGCGGGGTAGCGGGTGAGCAATTCGCCCAGACGCTGTGAGAACCCCGGGTTTTGCAGGTGGTTGCCGGCGATGTTGATGCTGACCGAAACCCGGATGCCCGATTCACTTAGCCAGGCATCGAGCTGCCTCAGGCTTTCGTTGATCACCCAGTCACCGATTTCGATGGCCGTTTCGGTTCCTTCGACGACGGGCAGGAAGCTGGCTGGCAGGAGAATGCCGCGCTCGGGGTGCAGCCAGCGAATCAGTGCTTCGGCACCGACCACCGTTCCCTTGCGCATATCTACCTTGGGTTGGAAGTAGAGCTTGAATTCGCTCTTGGCCAGCGCTTCGCGAATGCGACCGATTTCCTCCCGGCGTATCCGGGCACGGCGGTCGTTTTCCGGGTCGAACAGGTGATAGCGGTTGCGGCCTGCCTGCTTGGCTGCATACATCGCCTGGTCGGCATGGCGGAGCAGGGTGTCGGAGTCGGCTCCGTCATGCGGGTAGAGCGTCACGCCGATACTGGCGGCGACGGAGACATGGCTCTGCGAGACGCGGAAAGGCTGGGCCAGCGCGTTGATGATGCGCCCCATGGCGAGCTCGCATTCGTGCAGGTTTTCGAGATTGGTGATGAGCAGCACGAACTCGTCGCCGCCGAGGCGGGCGACGGTATCTCCGGCCCGGACGCAGGCCTTCAGGCGCTGGGCCACGTCGATCAGCAAGTAGTCGCCGACCGAGTGGCCAAACTCGTCGTTGATCGGTTTGAAGTTGTCGAGGTCGAGGTAGCAGACGGCCAGCATCTTGCTACTGCGTTCGGTTTGCGCCATCGCCAGTTGCATGCGATCGCCCAGCAGCATGCGGTTGGGCAACTGGGTCAGAGCGTCGAAGTGGGCAAGGTGCTCGAGACGCTGCTGGTGCTGCTTGATGACCGTGATGTCCGAAAAGATGGCGACATAGTGGGAGATCGCGCCGCTTCGGTCATGTACGGCTGAAATGGTCAGCTGTTCGACGAATATCTCGCCGGACTTCTTCCGGTTCCAGATTTCTCCCTGCCAGTAGTCGTCCTGCTCAATCGTCCGCCACATTTCTTCGTAGAAGGCGGCATCGTGATGCCCGGACTTGAGCAGGTCCGGGGTCTGGCCGAGGGCTTCGGCGCGGCTGTAGCCGGTCAGTTCGGTGAAGGTGCTGTTGACCTCGACGATTCTGCCGGCCTGGTTGGTAATCATGATGCCTTCGTGGGCATTGTCGAATACGCTGGCTGCCAGACGTTGTCTTTCCTCCGCCCGCAAACGCTCGCTGATGTCCTGGGAAACGCAGATCAGCGCGGGTTTTCCGTCCCAGTAGCCGCGCGTTATCCGGGTTTCGATCTGGATTTCGTTCCCGTTGGCGCACAGAATCGGCAGTGGGCAGCTGCCGGTGCGGCCGGCAACGATGTCGGCCATACGTTCTTCGGCCTGCTCCCGCAGATTGGCGGGATGGATGTTCAGAATGGGTTTGCCTTTGAGCGTATCTTGGTCATAACCGAGGGTTTCGGTCACGGCCCGGTTGTAATGCAGGATGGCGCCCTCGTTATCAAGGACGAAGATGAAATCACTCAGCGCATCGAAGATGCCGCTCAGGTTCTGTTGCAGGCGCCGGGATTCATCAAGGGCGGTCAGCCGCTGCATGGTCTGGCCGATCGAATGGCCGAGAAGTTCCAGCGACTGCAGTGTGGCCTGGGAAATGCACGAGGTCAGTTTCCCCCCCAGAAGCAGGCAGGCAATGGGGGATTCGTCGATCAGAATGGGCAGTTGTACCAGGCAGCGTAATCCGTCGGCATGCAGGATCGACGGGTCCAGCGGATAGGTATCGGGTCGTTCGCCGGGGCCGGGGAGACGCATGCAGGCGGGCTTGCTCTGACTGGCCTGGCGGGCAAAAGGGCTGGCGGCGGGGAAGCTGAGCGTCTTGCCAATGAATTCGAGGGACAGGCCTTCGTGGACCAGCAACTGGTAGCTGCCGTCCGGATGAGGGAGATAGGCGCTGCCGACGCTGAACTCGGGGAAGCGCAATATGGCTTTGAGTACGGAGGCCATGACAAGGTGGGGACTCGGCTCGGTGGCGAGGCTTTGCGCCAGGTCATGCTCGATTTGCAGTCGCAAGGCCGCGTTTTTCCGTTCCGCGATGTCGACGGCCGAAGCGATCAGGACTGAGCGGCCAAAGTAGCTTGCCGTGCGGAGGCGTACTTCGATCGGAAAAACCTGATCCCGGGCGTTGCGGGCCAGCGTTTCGAATACCTGTGGGATGCCGGAGAGGGCGGCGCTGATCCGGAGGTCGATGGCTGGCAGATCGCACAGGCCGGGCAGGACGAGAAATTCATGCGTCTGGCCAAGCAGCTCGGTGCGCGGAAAACCGAAGAGTTGCTCGGCGCTGCTGTTGGCATCGAGAAAGCGTCGGTCGTCGGCCTGAATGAACAAGGCCTCGCCAATGCTGTCGAAAATGCCGCGAAAGGTATTCAGGCTGCTGCTGAGTCCCTGGGCATTGCGCACATGCTCGATGATCAGCGCGGTCATTTGCGCCGCCTGGGCGATCAGGCCGAGATACGCTTCCGTTGGCTTCGTCGGCGAGCGGTAATAGGCCGTGAACGTACCCAACAACTGGCCACAAGAGCCGATCACCGGTTCGGACCAGCACGCCGAGAAATCGCCCGCCTTCGCAAGGTCGCGGTGCTGGGTCCAGTTCGGGTGTTCGAACACATTGTCGACAATGACCCGCTGGCGAAGTGCTGCGGCAGCACCGGACGAGCCTGAGTCGGGGGCTATGACCAGCCCGTTGATCGCCTGATGATAGGCTGGCGGCATGCTGGGAGCGGCGCCGATGTGCAGCGATGTACCCTGCTGGTCGGCCAGCATGACCGAGCAGCGCCACCCGGGAATTTCGGCCTCGAACGACCGCGCGATCAGTTCGAGGACCTTTTCCAGGCTGTCGCCGCCGATGAGTGCCGACAGGGCGGTATTGCGCAGATGCATTGCTTCGTCGGCGCGTCTGCGCTCCGAAATGTCCTGGGCAAATCCGACCGTGCCCAGCAGCACGCCATCGTTGTCGACCACGGGCGCCTTGTAGGTCTCGTGCCAGACGGCGGTATGGCCGTGCATGATGGGTTCGACGACAATCCTCTTCTGTCGCGACGCCATGACCGCTCGGTCGTCGGCAAGGTAGTGCTCGGCCAGCGCCGAAGGCCAAATATCAAGGTCATTCTTGCCGATCAGTTCATCCCCATGCTCGGATTCCACGGCTTCGCTGAAGGCGCGATTGACCGTCAGGAAGCGCGACTCGGTATCCTTGAGCCAGACCGGAAAGGGAAAGTTGTCGAGCAGCGCGCGCTGGTAGCGTTCCTTACGCGCGGTGTCTTCGAGCAGTTTCTCGCGGGCCTGCTGCATGGCCTGCCGCTCGCAAAGGACATGCTCCAGCAGCTCATGCTTGAGCGGGGACATCAGCGCGTGTTCCGACAGCAGGCCAACCAGATGGCCGGCGCGATCAACGACGGTCAGGTGGCGAATGCCATGATCGAGCATGTGTTGGGCCGCCTGGGCCAGCGGTCGCTCGCGGTCGATGCTGATCGTCGGGCTGGTCATGACGCTGCCCAAGGGCAGTGTGCATTCGCCACGCAGGAAAAAACGGACTACATCGTGTTCGGTCACAATACCGAGGGGTTTGCGTCCGTCGACGACGACTGCACAACTGCACCGGACCGCTTCCATGGCGGTCAGCGCATCGCCAAGCGCGGCAGTCGGAGGCAGGCGCGGAAAACTCGTCTCCATCAAGGTGTCGACGCTGTTCAGATGCATGAAGAAGTCCGGGCCGAGGTACTTGCGGAAATCGGATTCGGTGACCGTGCCGAGCGGCAATCCGGCCTGGTCTGTGACGACAATGCGACGAATGCCGAGATTGGCGGCCTCCCGGTAGGCCTTACGGAAGTCCGTTTCCGCTGTAACACTGTGTACCGGGCTGCTCATTATTTCCCGGGCCGGCTGTTCCGGCGATCCGTTGTGGCGCATGACGCGCAGCAGGTCGCTTTCGGTAATAATGCCGATGGCAACCCCCTCGTCGACGACGATGACGGATGAGATGCCGTGCTCAAGCATATGCGCCGCAACCGTGCGCAGGGTGGTTTCCGGCGAAATACGATCGCTGCGATCTTTTACCAGCTCGATGATTGTGGGCACTGGCTCCTCCTTGCGCGGATTTTAAAACGACTCCGTCGGAGTTGTGGTGACGCTGATCAATTGTGGCGAACAGCTTCATATTTTCTGTGGAATAAATCTTTCCACTTTGGATACTTGTTTTTCAGCCGGCTTGTGGCGAGAGCTGTCGAGCGCTCGTTTGCTTGTGAGTGAGCGCTTTGATTTTCATCAAGAAAATCTGCCCTGTTCGAGCGTGGCACACGCCTTGCGTTGGTTGCTCCGGAGACAAAACAACCAAC
>CAMKYP010000113.1 GCA_946477505.1 uncultured Dechloromonas sp.
GCTCGCAGAATCACGCCATCGTCGGCCACGACCTGCTCGTCGACTTCAAGCCGCTTGCTGCAATGGCCAAGCCGATCCGCTATCACCATACACGCTGGGACCGCTTGGTGGCCGCCGATGTCGAGCCGAAAATCGCCGAACAAGCCAACCTGATTCTGCTGGTCGATCGCGTCGATGCGCTGACCGCCCCGTACTACGCAACCAACAGCATGTTGCTGCACAAGGACGACATCCGCGAGCAAATTCGCCAACGAACCGGAACCTACTTTGCCCCCCATCTCGTCGCCGCCTTCCTCGAAGCTTCGGCCCCGGAAGCCTTCTGGCTGTTGCTGGAACCGCGATCCATCCAATGCTCGCTGCAGGACATGCTGTCGCAGGGAAAAGGCTGCCTGGCAACCATCGGCGAATTGAAACAGCTGGCGACCCTCTTTTCCCGCATTGTCGATGCCAAGAGCCCCTACACCGCCGAACATTCGCTCGGCGTGGCCAATCTGGCGCGTTTGCTGGCGGAAAAAATGGGGATCACGCCGATCAATTGCGACAAACTTGAAATTGCCGGCCTCCTGCATGATCTGGGCAAGTTGCGCGTCCCGGATGAAATCCTCGACAAGCCGGCCAAACTCGCCCCCGAGGAACGCATGGTAATCAACGCACACAGCTTCGAGACCTTCCAGATCCTTCGCAACATCGACGGCTTTGAGGAAATCTCCCGCTGGGCGGCGTACCATCACGAAGAACCCGATGGCAGCGGCTACCCCTTCCGGATCACGGAAAGCGAAATGCCTTTGGAAGCACGCATCCTGCGCGTTGCCGACATCATTCAGGCCATGGCCCAGGACCGCCCCTATCGAAAAGGGCTTGCCGCCGGCGATGTCGTCGCCTTCCTCGACAAACTCGTTGCCGAACATCGCCTGGATGCCCGCATCGTCACCGTCGCCAAAGCGGCGATCGATGACGTGATGGCGGCAGCTCTTCCAACAGTACCTCGTTAGAAAACAAGAACGGTATTGACATTCATTCTCATTTAAATACAATAAGAACGGTTCTCATTCTCGCAATTAGCGGAGATCGTTCATGTACGTATGTGTCTGCAAGGCTGTCACCGACCGGCAAATTCGCGAAGCCGCTCAAGGAGGCGCCCGCACGCTGAAGGACTTGCGCCGCGACCTGGGCGTCACGCGCGAATGTGGTCGTTGCGCCTCCTGCGCACACGACTGCCTGCGCGAGGTTCATGGCGACGCCAAAACGCCGGCCAAGGCAGCGCGCCGAAGCGCCTGAGCGATACGACAGGAGCCGCTCCCTGCCGGCCCTCCGCGCTGGCAGGCCAACAGATAGTATTCGCCGCTCCGGCGATGCAAAGCAACACATCGCAGCACTGAAACGGATTTTCGGACGTAGCACCGCCGCCTCCCGAACGCCTGATGCCAATCGGCCAGGACGCAAGGCAATTGCGCAGCACCATGCCCGAGCCCCGACGAGCGCGGCCTACCCGCGCGAAATGGTCGGGGATGCGCAGGCGCGGGAATCAGAAGTCATCCCGCGCACTGTCGTTCAGGCCTCGCTGACCAGGACCCAATGGTTGTCCAGCGCCATGGGTTTCGGCCAGGGCAGGAAGGCCGCCTTGGCCGTGGGATGCCAGCGCACCAGACCCAGCGCGGTCGACACCAGCACGCCGCCGCCCGGCTTCGGACCATTCCACTCGGCCATCGCATAGGCCTCCTGCAACTCGACCACCGGCGTCAGTTTCTCGGGTGCCCCCGGGTACCAAAGCTGCGCCAGCCCGGCCTGATTGCTGGAGACGACGAAACCGCCGGCATAGGCTGCAGCGAGGTCGCCGCCATAACCAAAGCCGTCGTTGGCGCGGGTCGGCACAAGCAGTTGCTCCGCCTCCAGAACCGCGAGAATCGGCGCCCGGCTGCGCAGGACGGCATCATCGTGCTCCGCCTGCATGGCAATGCCCAGGCGGCGCTCGCCATCCGGTGCCGTACTCCAGGCGATGTGGCGCAGGCTGAGGCGGGGGTCGTCCAGCTTCCATTGGTGCAACAGCTTGCCGTTACGGGCATCGAGACGGACCAGCGACGAATTCATGCGCGGCAGATCGTATTTCTTGTCGGCCCGGTTGCGCGGAATGCCGCCGTTGGCCACCATCAGATGTCCGTCGGCATCGAGCAGCACCTGATGCGGTTCCATGCCGCCGCTCTCCCACTCGTCAAGCTTGTTCAGCGTGACGCGGTCGCGCACGCCGATCTTGCCCCGCCCCGAGGCGAAATCGGTTTCGGTGGTGAACACTACGTCGCCGGCCTTGCCGACAATGGCGTGACCATTGAGCAGGACATTGGCCGAGGGCTCGATGTCGATCTGGCGCGCCACCTTGCCTTCGGGGTCGATGCGCATCAGCCAGATGCCGGGGCGCACGCCGGCCACCAGCAGGCTGCCGTCCGCCTCGGGCAACAGGCCATGCGGCCGCGTCGGCAGGGGCACCGAATACAGGATGTCGAGCTTCTTGCGCCCCCATTCGGCGGCCAGGATACCGGCATGGTAGGTATCGGTCGGGTTGGGGCCACGCCAGGCCGCCGCCACCAGTGCGCGCTGCGGCTCCTTGTCGCCGGCCGCCAGCGCGATACCGCCCTGGGCGAGCAGGCCGCAGGCGCCGGCCAGCTTGAGAAATTGCCGGCGTTGCATGTTGTGCGTCATCACGCCTTCTCCGCTCAGCGATAACCGGCGCGGTCGAGCAGCTTCTGCGCCGCCACGACGTTCTTGGCCAGCGCGCCGATCGGCAGGGTATCGGCCTTGAACTTGCCCATGGCTTCCAGCGCCGGATTGTTGGTCGCAACACTGGCCACCACCGGCCATTCGTTGTTGCCGTCGGCGAAGTAGCGTTGAGCGTCGTCGCTGGCCAGGTATTCAAGGAATTTCACCGCTGCATCGACATTCTTCGAGGTCTTGACCACGCCGGCGCCGGAGATGTTGACGTGCGTGCCGCGATTGCCCTGGTTCGGCCAGACGATGCCGACACGCTCCATCATGCGGCGCTCGTCGACCTTGTCGGAACGGATCAGGCGGGCCAGGTAGTAGGTGTTCGACACCGCCACGCCGCACTCGCCGAGGGCGACCGACTTGATCTGGTCGGTATCGCCTCCCTTCGGCGCCCGGGCGAAGTTGGCAACCACGCCCTTGGCCCATTCCTCAGTCTTGGCTTCGCCGTCATGCGCGATCAGCGAGGCAACCAGCGACAGGTTGTACGGGTGCGAACCCGAGCGGCTGCACAGCTTGCCCTTCAGCTTCGGGTCGGCCAGCGACTCGTAGGTGGCGACGTCCTCGGCCTTGACCGCATTGCGGTTGTAGATGATGACGCGGGCACGGGTCGAGAAGGCGAACCAGGTGTCGGTGTGCAGGTGAGCCGGAATGCGGCTCTCCAGCACTTTCGACTTGACCGGCGCGAATAGGCCGAGCGCATCGGCATTGGCCAGGCGCGCGGCATCGACGGTGATGAACACGTCAGCCGGGCTGTTGGCGCCTTCGTTGCGGATGCGCTCCATCAGCTCGTCTTCCTTGCCGTCGATCCGGTTGATCTTGATGCCGGTCTGTCGGGTGAAGTTGTCGTAGAGCTTCTCGTCCGTCTGGTAGTGACGGGCGGAGTACAGGTTGAGGACTTTCTCCTGCGCCTGCGTTGCGAAACTTGTCAGCACTGCCAGCGCGACCAGGGCCAATTGCTTTTTCATGATGATGACTCCGTTGCGATCAGAATTTGTACTCGGTGCTCAGGATGAAACGACGGGCCTGGCCGGGCACGGTAAAGCCGCCGCTGTCGTACAGCGCGTCGTAATACAGCTTGTCGAAGATGTTCTGGACGTTGAACTTGACCGTGTATTTCGGCTGGTCGTAAGAGACCATGGCATCCCAGCGCACGTAGGAATCGACCCAGTTCGGGTTGAAGGCCGCGGTTCCGGTCGGTGCACCACCGTAGCGACGGCTCTTGTACTCCATGCCGCCGCCGACCTTGAAACCGTAGGGTAACTGGTAGGTCGTCCACAGGTTCATCGTCTTGCGCGGCGTGTTGCGCGGCGACTGGCCGATGAAATTGGGGTTGCCGTTGCCCGGTGCCACCTCGCGGATTTCCGCATGGATATAGGAAACCCCGCCGAATACCTCCCAGTTGTCGGTGATGCGGCCGGCGACCTCAAGCTCAACACCATCCGACTGGCGCTTGCGGGTCAGGATGGTGGCCGTGGACTCCAGGTCGGTATTGCGCTCCCAGTCCTTGATGGCGCGATAGAGCGCGGTGCGCAGGGAGAGATTGCCGTCGGCCAGCAGCCACTTGCTGCCCAGTTCCATGACCTTGGAACGCTCGGCCGGATACTGGCTGCCGGACAACTGGTAGAGGTCGGCCGTCGGGCTGAACGAATCGCTCCACCCGGCGTAATAATGCTGGGCTGCCGTCGGCTGCCAGGACAGGCCGGCGCGATAGCTGTTTTCGCTGAAATTGCCGCTGAAAGCCGTCGTAGTGAAGTAGTCGGACTTCATGATGTCGCGGCGAACGCCGAGGGTCAGCTTCCAGTCGGGCACGAATTCGACGGTGTCCTGCACATAGGCGCTGTAGGTTTCACCCTTGTACGTAATCGGTGCCGCCGTTGTGAACTGCCCTGGCAGATACAAAGGCCGCGCCGCCGAGCCGACGTTGCGCAATGCCCAGCGGATCGAATCCTCGTTGAGGTACTCGACGCCGGTAATCAGCTCGTTACGCATGCCGAACAGATTGAAAACCGTATTCAGATCGCTCTGCAATACATAGTTGTCGGTCTCGAACTGGCGGGTCTTGGCCTGGCTGGTCGTACTGTACTGGGTCAGTGTTCCCTGGCCGGCCACCGCCCAGTAGGCACGCTTGTAGTTGGCCGAGCGCAACACGGTGCGCCACTGGGTATCCGGAGAAATCTTGTAGAGATAGTTCAGGGTCGAGACCTTCGTTTCACTATCGTCGAAACTGTCGTTAACACCGTAATAGTTGCCGGCCTTGGCCATCGCTTCATTCGGGCGGCGACCGCTGAACGGAATGCCGTAGTCGGCGCGGTCGTTCGTCTTGAGCCAGAAGTGGCTGAGCGTCACTTCGTGATTGGTGCCGAGTCCGAAGGAAATGCTCGGCGCAAAACCCATGCGGTGAATTTCCGGCTCCGTACCGGTATACGGGTTGCTGCGCGTGCTGCCTTCGTCGCGGTTCATGACGTTGAGCCGGAAAGCGGTGGTATCGCCAACCCGCTGATTGAGATCGGCCTTGACCTCGCGAAACCCGTCGGTGCCGACGCCGACGCCCACCTTGTTGATGCCGTAGAGCATCGGCGTCTTGCTGACCTGGTTGATCACCCCGCCCGCCTGACCACGGCCGAAAAGCATGGCCGCCGCACCGCGCAGCACGTCAACCTGTTCGAGGTTGAAAACTTCGCGGTTGTACTGGGCGGTATCGCGTATTCCGTCGAGATACATGTCGCCGAAGGTATAAAAACCGCGCAAATTCATGTTGTCGCCGGAGCGGCCGCCCTCGGCGGCATTGAAGCTGAGGCCGGAAACGTTGCGCAGTGCCTCGCGCAGCGAGTTCGCCTCCTGCTCCTCGATCAAGGCACGGGTAACGGTCGTGATGGCCTGCGGCACATCGTGCGGGTCCTGTACCACCTTGCCAACCCGCGTCTTGGTGGCGCGATAGCCATCCGGCTGCTCCTGCGTCGCCGTAACCGTCACGGCCTTCAGGGTTTTGTCATCATCCGCCCGGACGTGACCGCCCGTGGCAAGTATGGCGGCAGCCACGGCAGCGGCCAGCGGCAGACGGCGAGAAAAGGGTGCGCCCCCCTTCGTCGAATCGGGGACGAACGGAGCCTGTCGCCCCGGATGATATTGAATTTTCATGTGCAAGCCTTTTTTATAGTCAGTCAAATTTGGCTGGCTGGCATAGAGGCTGGCTTGCCGGACGTTGGAGTCGTCTACATATCGGCTGCGAGAAAATCCCCCTCGAACAGCAGAATACGGCCGCGGATGATAATGCGAATATATCGCATTTGCAATATAAAACATTTCGACCAGAGGTTCCCCCTGGTCGAGTTGCAAGAAGTGTTGTTATTCGCCGAAGAAAAGGAAATCAGGCAATGTCGACACCGGGCTCGCCATCGCTCATCTCGCCGATCACCGAAACATGCGAAAAACCGTGTTGCAGGAAGATCGACAGCACTTCCGTCACGGTATCCGGGGCGCAGGAAACCAGCAGGCCGCCCGAGGTCTGGGGGTCGGTCACCAAGGTTTGCGCCGGCGCCTCCAGAGCAGCCGCCAAGCGCACCCGGTCGCCATAGCTCGCCCAGTTGCGCCCCGACGCGCCCGTCATCAGGCCGGCCTCGACGAACTCCCGCGCCCGCGGCAACAAGGGCAGGTCGGCATAATTGACCCTGGCCCGCAGGCCGCTGCCCTTGCACACTTCGAGCAGGTGGCCGGCCAGACCGAAGCCGGTGACATCGGTCACTGCATGCACGCCGTCCAGGCAGGCGAGAACCGGCCCCGGGGTATTGAGCTGGGTGGTCGTCTCGACCATGGCCTCGTAGTCGCTGGCGCGCAGCCGGTCCTTCTTGAGCGCTGCGCTGTAAATGCCAACCCCAAGCTGTTTGCCCAGAATCAGCTTGTCTCCGGGCTTCGCGCCTGAATTGCGCTTCAGGTGCGCCGGATTGACGAGGCCGATGGCGACCAGCCCGTAAATAGGCTCGACGGAATCGATGGTGTGCCCGCCCGCGATGGGAATGCCGGCTGCGCGGCAGACATCCTCGCCCCCTTGCAGGATTTTGCCGATCGTTTCCAGCGGCAGCACGTTAACCGGCATGCCGACCAGCGCCAGCGCGAACAGCGGCGTGCCGCCCATGGCGTAAACGTCCGAGATGGCGTTGGTCGCGGCAATGCGTCCGAAATCGCGCGGATCGTCGACGATGGGCATGAAGAAATCGGTCGTCGCGACGATCGCCTGCTGCGCATTGATCTGGTAGACCGCCGCATCGTCGCTGGTTTCCGTGCCGACCAGCAGTTGCGGCGGCACGATACCGGGCGTCATGCCGCCAAGGATTTTTTGTAAAACGGCAGGGGCGATTTTGCAACCGCAACCACCACCATGGGAAAGCTGGGTCAATCTGACGGATTCATCCGGCACGGCTATTCTCTCGGGTAAGGCTGATCATTGTGGGTGAAACCGGTCATTCGGCATCGAAACCGGCGTCGTCGATGGCATTCACAAGTGCGGCACGCGAAACGACCTGCGGGTCAAACGCCACCCGGGCCTCGGCCGGCTCCAGGGAGACATCGGCAGAAGCCACCCCGGGCAGCCCGGCAAGCACACCACCGATATTACTGACGCACCCCTGGCAACTCATGCCACCGATCTTGATGATCGTATTTTCCATGTTCGGATTACTCGTGGATGAAAGGTTGATGACGCAGCATGTCGGCCATTCCCTCGGCCGATAGCGGACGACTGAAAAGATAGCCCTGCGCCATGTCGCAGCCCATTTTACGCAATAACGCCAATTGCTCGGGTTTTTCGACACCTTCGGCCAACACCGTCATGCGCAGGCTGCGTCCCATGCTGACGATGGTCGAGGCAATCGCCCAGTCGTCCGGATCGGTTTCCAGATCATTGACGAAAGAGCGGTCGATCTTCAGCTTGCCGACCGGAAAGCGCTTCAGGTAAGCCAGCGAAGAATAGCCCGTACCGAAATCGTCGAGCGCCAGTTCGACGCCCATACGATGCAATGCCGACAGGGTTCCCAAGGTGGCATCGGCGTCGTGCATGATGGTGCGCTCTGTCAGTTCCAGTTCCAGCCGGCCTGCCTCAAGGCCGGAAGTAGCCAGGGCGCCAGCTACCACTTCGATGAAGCCGGATTGCCGGAATTGCACGGGTGCTACATTCACCGCCATGGTGATCGGTGGCAGCCCCTCGTCGCACCAGGCCTGAGCCTGGCGGCAAGCTTCGCACAGCACCCAGTCGCCGATCGGATTGATCAGGCCCGATTCCTCGGCAACGTGGATGAAGCGATCCGGGAGAATGACCCCCAGTTCGGGATGCAACCAACGAATAAGCGCCTCGACACCAATAATCAGGCCGCTCTCGAGATTGACCAGCGGCTGGTAATGCAGGACGAATTCCCGCTGGACCAGCGCGCGACGCAAGTTGCTCTCCATCAGCAGGCGATCCAGCGACGAAGAGTTCATCTCGCTCGCATAGAACTGGAATGCGTTGCGACCGAGCTCCTTGGCCCGGTACATCGCCGTATCGGCATTACGCAACAAGGTTTCCAGATCGTCGCCGTCATGCGGATAAATGCTGATCCCCAGCGACGGCGTCACGGTCAGTTCGTGTCCGGCCACTTCGAAAGGGCGCGCGAAGACATCGATCAGCCGTCGCGCGACATCGGCGGCTGCCGCAGTATGAAAACCCGGCATGGCAAAGATGAATTCATCGCCGCCCAGGCGGGCCAAGGTGTCGACACGACGAACCACACTACCCAGACGGCGCGCGACTTCGCACAACAACTCGTCTCCGACGCTGTGCCCCAGTGAATCGTTCACCCGCTTGAAATGATCGAGATCGAGGAAGATCAGCGCCAGTTCCGCCTTGTCGCGCTCCGCTGCAGCCTGCAACTGGGTAAAGCGTTCACGCAGCAAGCGGCGATTCGGCAAGCCGGTCAGGACATCGTAATCAGCCAGTTCGCGTATACGCTGCTCGGCGGATTTTTGCGTCGATATGTCGACAATCGTTCCGACAGAAGCCTGGCGACCGCCAATCACCGCGGGCGAGCCCTGAACCATGGCCGGGAATGTCGAGCCGTCCTTGCGGACGATGGTCAATTCATAGGCGTGCCCGGCAACACCCGCCGCGCGCAAGGACATCTGCTCGTAAACCAGCCCTTGGTATTCTGGCGCGACGACATCTGGCGGCCCCATCCGGCTGATCATTTCCTCGACCGAATAACCCAGCAATCCTGCCAGGAAAGGATTGACGAACTTGAAACGCTGATCCTGAATGATGAAGATGCCGACCTGGGCCGCCTCCATCGCATCCCGGAACATTGTTTCTTGATCGTTCATCGTCACGGTGCTATCTGCCAATTCCTCGCCACTATCGACACCCGCTTTCCCGTAAAGCTCATGATCGTCAGTGCCGACCATCGAACTCCCCCGATTGCTCCCTTTGAGTCCGCGGCCGCCAACGCTTGAGCAGCAAGGAATTCGAAACCACCGAAACCGAACTCATCGCCATGGCGGCGCCTGCAACAACCGGGTTGAGCAAACCCATGGCAGCCAGCGGAATTCCGGTCACATTGTAAATGAAAGCAAAGAAAAGATTTTGCCGAATCTTGCCCAAAGTAATAGCCGACAAGGAAATCGCCTCATCCACAGCGAGCAGGTCGCTACGGATCAAGGTCAGGTCAGCCGCCTCGATGGCCGTATCCGAACCTGCCCCCATGGCAAAGCTGACATCGGCCGCGGCCAGGGCGGGCGCATCGTTGATGCCATCGCCGACCATGCCGACCAGATTGCCCCCGGCCTTCAGTTCATTCACGGCGCTCGC
>CAMKYP010000114.1 GCA_946477505.1 uncultured Dechloromonas sp.
AGATCAAGACCGGTTCGCTGTCGCGTTCCGACCGTATCGCCAAGTACAACCAGCTGATCCGCATCGAGGAAGATCTGGGCGATACCGCTTCCTACCCGGGCCGCGAAACCTTCTACAACCTGCGTTAATCACGCATGCGTTGGCTGACGGTCGGCCTTCTCGTAGCCATCGGCCTGCTCCAGTACCCCCTGTGGGTGGGTAAGGGGGGCTGGCTGAAGGTGTGGGAATACGACCGTCAGTTGCAGCAGCAAAAGGAAGTCACCCGCAAACTGGAAATTCGGAATGCGGGTCTCGATGCCGAAGTTCGTGACCTGAAGCAAGGCTACGATGCCATCGAGGAGCGTGCCCGTTTCGAACTGGGCATGGTCAAGCAGGACGAAACCTTCGTCCAGATTCCCGAGAAAGTTCCCGGGAAATAATTCTCTAAATCGGCCTAAACGCTGTAGTCACCGGCATTTGCCTCCGCTAGAATCGTTCTCAGCAGTCCCCCGAGGAGAACAAAATGCTGCTCAAGGTTGGCGAAAAAGCCCCCGTCTTTTCACTGCCGGATGCCGACATGGAGACTGTCGATCTGGCCAGATACCAAGGCAAGCACATCGTGATTTTTTTCTATCCGAAGGATGGGACGCCTTGCTGTACAAAGGAAGTCACCGATTTTTCGGATCACGAGGAGGAATTTCTCCGTCATGATTGCATCCTGCTCGGCATTAGCCGTGACGATTGCCTGAAACATGCGGAGTTCCGCGACAAGGAAGGCATCGGTATCGAATTGTTGTCGGATACCGAAGGCATCGTCTGTAAGCAGTACGGAGTGTGGCAGGCCAGGGAAGTCGATGGTCACCGGAAATTCGGCGTCTGCCGGTCCACCTTCGTCATCGATCGGGCAGGAACCATACGTCACGCACTCTACAACGTTAATTACAAGGGTCATGCCCTCGAAGTGTTACGTTTGGTCAAGGAGCTCAATTCCTGAGCTTTCAGGGGGCGATGGTAGAATGGAAACCTTCGCGCGGATTCCGTATTTGGCACAAGCTTGTTGCCGGATCGCCGAATTGCCGAGAAAGCCCATCAATACTAGGAATTCCACAGAATGAACATGCAGGTTGCCAAGAACACCGTTATCACGCTCGATTACCACGTCAAGGATCCGGACGGGGAGGTGGTCGACGAAGGCCGCGAGCCGCTGGTTTACCTGCACGGTGGTTACGACGATATTTTCCCGAAGATCGAAGAAGCGCTGCAGGGCAAGAAGGTCGGCGAGTCGGTCCAGGTCAAGCTGCAGCCGGACGAGGCTTTCGGCGAATACGATGCCGAAATGGTCCAGATTGAGCCGCGCAAGGATTTTCCGAAGGAACTCCAGGTAGGCATGCAGTTCGAAGGGGGGCCGGAAGATGGTGCCGAAGACGATTTCGTGATCTATCGGGTGACCGATATCGCCGATGACAAGGTCGTACTCGATGGCAATCATCCGCTGGCCGGCATGGCATTGCTGTTCACTTGCACAGTGACAGCGATTCGCCCCGCCAGCGAGGAAGAAATCGAGCATGGTCACGTCCATCATCCGGATGACGATGGCGAAACCTGCCACTAAGTCACTTTGCCGCTGACTGAAATACCCGCCCAGGCGGGTATTTTTTCGCCTGCAAAGCAAACATGGCATGGGCTGAGTTCCGGCCCGGCGTCTCCTGCGCGTGGTGCTATTCGTGCCTTGTCGGCCAGGGGTGGTTTTCGAAGCGGATCGAGGCGGGCGAGTCGGAATCGATGATTCCGGTAGTCCACCCCATGAATGGTGAGCCGAAGGTTTCCACGCGAACGAAATTGCTCAGCGGCCGGCCGCTTTGATCGCGCATTGGCTGATCGATCCGGTTCATATGCGTATCGCCATGAACGGCGACCACCTGCCCCTGGAAACCGAGTGTTTCGTCACGCAGCGTATCGAGAAATTCGCGGTATGCGCGATGTGCCAAGCCTTGTGTATGGTGCTTGAAGCCGGGATTGGCCTGAAACAACAGGACGAGGCTCCGCATGTTCTCGCGTCGGGCCAGCGCAAAATTTTCCTTGAGCCAGGCGATGGTGACCGGATGGCGGGCTGCATAGTCGGCACGCGGTATATCGGTCATTCCCCAGTTATTGTTGCCGCCCGGTAGATTGAAGGTGACAAAGAGCGTTGGTCCCAGGCGAAAGCGGGCGTGCTCCGGGTAGGTGCCGGGCTGCCGTTCGAGTGTCAGCGTTGTCCGGCCAAGCGATTGATTTTTGCTCCAGAATAGACTGCGCAGCTTTGCCAGTCGTTCCTGCGGGTCGTAACCCCCGTTGCTGAGACGCTCGCAGTCTGTCCATTCGTTGTCCCCTGGAATGAAAATGAAGGGGATACGACTGTTATCGAAGAGCTGGAAACGATCCGTGAATACCTCGTCTGAGCACGGGCTCGAGCCGGACTTGAAATCGCCGATATGTATGATCACATCGACCTTGCTGTCAGCAATGGCGGACAGCATCTTCGGTAACTCCGCTCGCTCGTGGCTGTTGTACGGTGTATCGCCGATCAGCGCAAATCGCCAGGTTTCGGCGACGCTGGACAAGGAGATGGAGGCTAACGCCAAGGCCGGCAGCAGTTTGCGGATGATTCCGCCAGTCTTTGCCCGGCGATGGCCGATCAACGCACTAGCCCTTTCAAGGCGTACAGGGTGTCGAGGGCTTCGCGCGGGGTCAGGCTGTCAGGATCGATCGCCGCCAACCGGTCGACGACGGGATGCGGCTCTGCCGGCTCCGCTTCGCCCTGGGCAAAGAGGTCCGGCTGCAGCGGATCGACAGCAGCCCGCTGCTCGAATTCGCGCAGCTGTTTACGGGCGGTGCGGACGACGGCAGCGGGGATGCCGGCCAATGCGGCGACTTGTATGCCATAGCTTTGGTTGGCCGGGCCTTCCTCGACGGCATGCATGAAAACGATGCGGTCGTTATGCTCGACGGCGCCGAGGTGGACGTTGGCAAGCTCCGAATACTCGTGCGACAGCCGGGTCAGTTCGAAGTAGTGCGTGGCGAACAAGGTCAGGCTGCGGTTTTTCTCGATCAGATGGCGCAGGATGGCGAAGGCCAGCGCCATGCCGTCGAAGGTCGAGGTGCCGCGGCCGATCTCGTCCATCAGAACCAAGCTCTGCGCCGTGGCATGGTGCAGGATGGCAGCGGCCTCGGTCATCTCGACCATGAAGGTCGACCGGCCGGAAGCCAGGTCGTCGGAGGCGCCGATGCGGGTGAAGATGCGGTCGAGCGGGCCAAGTACGCAGGAGTCGGCCGGCACGTAGCTGCCGATGTGAGCAAGTAGCGCGATCAGCGCTACCTGGCGCATGTAGGTCGATTTACCGCCCATGTTCGGGCCAGTGATCAGCAGCAGGCGACGGTTGTCGGCGAGCTGGCAGTCGTTGGCGATGAAGGTCGCGGCCTGGTTGGCGAGTTCGCCTTCGACAACCGGGTGGCGGCCATTGACGATGTTCAGTTGCGTGTCGGCTGCGAATTCGGGTTTGCACCAGTTGCGCTTGAGGGCTGATTCGGCGAAACCAGCCAGCAGGTCGAGTTGGGCGACGGCACGGGCGATGGTCTGCAGGGTCGGGACAACCGGCAGTAAGGCGTCGAGAATGGCCTCGTAGAGCAGCTTCTCGCGGGCCAGTGAGCGTTCCTGAGCCGACAGTGCCTTGTCCTCGAAGGCCTTCAATTCCGGCGTGATGTAGCGCTCGGCATTCTTCAGGGTCTGGCGGCGGCGGTAATCATCAGGAATCTTGTCGACGTTGGCGTGCGTGACTTCGATGTAGAAGCCATGCACTTTGTTGAACTCCACCTTGAGACTGGAAATCCCCGTCCGCTCACGTTCGCGGGCTTCCATGTCAACCAGGAAGGCGCCGCAGTTGTCGTTCAGCGAGCGCAGTTCGTCGAGGTCGGGGTCGTAGCCCGGGGCGATTACCCCGCCGTCGCGCACTTGGGCGCCGGGTTCGGCGGCGATGGCGCGAACCAGCAATTCGAGCGCCGCTTCCGGAGTCTGTAGTTCGGAAAACAGCTGGGCAATCAGCGGTGCCGGTTGCTCCATGAGTGGCGCGCGCAATTCCGGCAGGCGGGCCAGCGATTCGCGCAGGCTGGCCAAGTCGCGCGGGCGGGCATTGCGCAGCGCGATGCGACCGGCAATGCGCTCAATATCGGCGATGCCGCGCAGGGCCTTGCGGACTTCACCGGCCAGTCGTCCATAGTCTTCGAGCAGGCCTTCGACGGCGCCATGGCGCAGGGCCGGAATGTCACGCTCGCGCAGCGGGTGGTGCAGGGTATGGCGCAGCAGGCGGGAGCCCATGCTGGTTACACAGTTGTCGAGCAGCGAAAACAGTGTCGGTGATGGCTGGCCGCGCAAGGTTTCGGTCAGTTCCAGGTTGCGTCGGGTGGCCAGGTCAAGGCCCAGGAAGGCACCTTCCAGTTCGACCGTTAGCCCGCGCAAATGCGGCAGCTTCCCTGACTGTGTAGCCTGGGCATACTGCAGAAGCGCCCCGGCGGCAGCGATGGCAGGCCTCAGGCCTTCGGCACCGAAACCAGCCAGCGAGGCAACTTCGAACTGGTCGCATAGCAGGCGTCGTGCGGAATCGAAATCAAAATACCAGTCGGGTTGCCGGGTCCGGGCCGCGTCGCTGGCGAAATTCGGCGTCCAGCTTTCGGGGTAGAGAATTTCAGCCGGACGTATGCGCTCCAGCGCCGCGGGAAGTTGCTCGACTGCAACCTCAATCAGGATGAATTCTCCGCTGGCCAGGTTCAACCGCGCAATTCCGGCTGTATTCCGATGCGTGGCGAGGGCGAGTAGCCAGATGTCCTGCTTGTCGTCGATCAGCGCTGCATCGGTCAGCGTACCGGGCGTGACGATGCGCGCGACAGCGCGTTCGACCGGCCCCTTGCTGGTGGCTGGGTCGCCTATCTGCTCGCAGATCACCGCCGATTCGCCCATCTTGACCAAGCGCGCCAGGTAGGGCTCCAGGGAATGAAAGGGAACACCGCACATTTTGATCGGCACGCCAGCAGACTGGCCGCGCGTGGTCAGCGTAATGTCGAGCAGTCGCGCAGCCTTTTCGGCATCTTCATAGAACAGTTCGTAGAAATCCCCCATCCTGTAGAACAGCAGGGTATTCGGATGGTTTGCCTTGAGCGCCAAGTACTGCTGCATCATCGGCGTGTGACTTTTTGTGTCCACGCTGGTATTGGTTGTTTGGCTATTTTTTGTTTTCATTCAATTGCTTAGTCTGTTTGTTGTTTTTCATTTTGTGGCATTCTGATTCGCTTTGTGGCAGTTTGTGGCACTGAATTTGTAGCCTATGTGTAGCCGATTTTGGGTTGTTGAGCGTTATACTCTGATGCTCAGGCTACACAGTTTTGTTGTTAACAAAATATCAATAAAAATCAATAGCCTGTTGAATTATTTGTAGGCTACTCGATTAAGGGGTAAATAATGAAAGTCCCTCTCACAACTACCATCGTAAAAAACCTAAAGCTTGAGTCGAAACCTGCCGGTTACGCGAACGGGAAAATCACCTATCAACCGAATCCGGATGGCAAAGAGTACATTTTATTCTGTTCCCATCAGGATTCGCCTCCCGGTTTCGGAGTCAAAGTTGCAGGGAAGAAGACCTGGATCATTCAGAGGCGTGTCAGTGCGACCAAGGTCATCAAAGCGACGGTAGGGAATTGTGCAGATTGGTCCTTGGAGGCGGCCCGTGAGAGGGCTGCTGACATGGCCAGGGAAATGAAAGCCACCGGTCTGAATCCGAACGAGACGGCACGGAAGGTGGCGGCGAGTGAGATTACTCTCGGCGGAGCCATGCTAGGCTACAAAACATATCTGCAGACGAGGCAGAAAAAAAGGGCGAAGCCGAACACCATCAAGAATTTCGAGCGAGCTGAGCGCAGATTTCAGAAAGCCAACTGGTCGTCAAAAAGGATTCGAGATATTTCGACCAACGATGTACTCGCGCTCTTTGCTGAGAAGATGGAGACTGCCCCGACGTGTAATGAGCAAAATTTTACATGGGCCAGCCTTGCGATCCGGCATGCAATCGATCAAGAGATTCTTGATTCAGCCGCAGCGAATCGGGCGCCTACACTTACCGCAAATCCCCTCATGATTCTCAAGCTGAAAGGGATGTACCGTCCGGAGTCCGAGGTAGAAGCTGCACGTGCGCGTAACCGCAGCAGAAATCCGTTAGGGCCAACTACAACCCTCGGTGTTTTCCTGGAGGCGGCTTGGGCGCGTCGTTCTGTAAATAGTAATGCAACTGGGGTAGATTTTCTGATAACTGAGCTGGCAGTTGGTGCTCGTCGTGGTGAGTTGGGAACTGTTGTATGGGGTGAAATGCTTAGTCTGGAAGAACGCGAGTCCGGTGATCGAAGCCACGTCTGGCTGAAAGATGATGGTATCTACGGGCCATATATGTTTTTCGATAGCCAAAGTACAAAAAACCGGCGCCCGCATCGGATTCCGCTATCTCCATTTTTAGTCAATCTCCTGCGGAAACGCTCTGATGAGTCTACTGAACGCACGTTGAAGGAGGGCTTTGGGCGAAAAGGAAGGGATTGGGTATTCCCGGCCAGGAACAAATATTCTGCAACTGGGCATTACCAAGACGGGAGTTATCTCTTGGATACCATAGCATCTGAAGTTGGTATCGATGTGCTGAACCCACATGACTTGAGACGTTCAATGGGGGCAGTAATGGTTGCGCTATCTGTTCCAGAAACAATTCAGAGTCGGCTTTTTAATCACACTAGTGCTACCCCAAGGGATGATGGTGCTGCTGCTGTTACAGCAAAGTACTCTCAGCCTGAGTGGGCCTTGCTGCGCGAATGGGCCGAGAAAATCCAAGAGTATATTTTTTCAACAGCACCGAACGTTTTCAACAGTCTTCGGCCGGCTGATCGGCAACCGCTACCTGCCCAAGACCCGCATGTGCCGACACCTCCAAAATCTCGCTCAGGGAGGCCGCGCAAAACTATTGTGGAGGAGCCTGCTGCAGTCGAGGAGGGGGCCAAAATAGGCTGATTCCTGATGGACGCTAGCGTTTAGATGGACATAGAATCAGCGCATCTTGAGTAGAAAGATGTCATGGTAAAAATTGCTAACCTGGAAGCCCTGGAACTAGTTGCTCGGTTGCCCGACGATGCCCCTTTAACTGTCTCCGAAGCTGCTATTTTTCTGCGGGTTTCGAAGTCAGCTCTGGATAAAATGAGGCGGCCGGATGCGGCTAATCCTGGCCCCGTTTACTCCCAAGGTGGTGCAAAGGGCTCTTCTGGTAGCAACCAGAAAGTTGTCTATTTCAAAGGTGACTTGAAGGCTTGGCTTGTGGCGAATAGATGCTCAGATACCCTTGAAGCTGCAAAACGTCGAGGGCAATTGTTTGCTACCGCAGCAGATTTGCTAGACCCAGAAGCCTTTTGGCGAAATACAGCTGGAGAAATCGCTGGGCTGGTTGAAGAAACCTCGGTTGTCCAGTTTTTTGAACGGTTGGGTCAATGGGAAATTGAGTGGCTCGCATTAGGTGAAGCACTGAAGGAGAAATGGACTGATCAGAGCGAGCAAATGCGTTATTTGTGGCTGTTCTCCAGCAAGAGCCCAGTGAGCGGTTCATTGCTCACTGAGCAATTGATGCGTCAGGCTGGTCATCTGCAGTGAATACTCCGCTTGAGATCGGAAGAGACGAAATACGTGCCAAAGTAGAGGCGGCTCCTTGGGCCTTCTTCCATTTGCCGGTGGAGTGCTGGACAAATGAACTGGCGCTCATTGCATGGCGTCAGGTCGGCTTCGTTTTGTCACGGGTCCCGAGTGATTTTTCGCCGGAGCAGTCGTTTGAGGGGGGTAAATGGGAGCAGTTCGTAGAACTGCTCTTGGGTAACGCCGTTGTCGCGGGATTGGCTACTTCTTACTCAGCCAATAATTGGGCCAGTGTCGTGAATTGTATTGACGCATACCTAGCCTCAAAGGATGTAAATGACACGTACGAGGAATTGCCTGGATTTTTAGACTGTGAGATTTGATTTCTATCCTATGTTTAGATGGAAATCATGGCGAGTGCCAAAGAAAATGCTTGGCGTCAGTCGAAAATCGGTAGCTGCAGCTCATCAAGTGTGTTCACCTGGCAGCAGTCCATGGAAAGACGAAATGCTTCAGAACGTTTGATGTTTGCATCAATGCACTCAATACGCTGAATCTCTCCCATAATTCCTGGCCAAGTTCTTTCCAAAAAATTATCGCGTTCGTTTCCGTTGGTGAAAACTGGTGCCAAGTCATCAAGACAACCGGGTGCATTTTCCACAGTGAAACGGCGAATACTTTCAGTTCGCAGTGATGACGGAAGCCAACCGTAGGCTTGTGCGCCAGATTTTTCAATGAGAAATTTGGCTTGGGCCTCGCATTGGACCGCCTGAGGCAATCTGTTCCAAACATGGTCGGCATAATTTTGCTGCTGATCAGTTGCTTCAAGGCGCGGCATGCGCTTGATGATGGCATGAACTACTTCATGCTCCATTTTAAGTTCTAGCGGAATAAAGCGATCGTCAAGTCCAGGAGCCAATTCCAAATATGCAATGCAAACCGCTTTCGTTTTGAACCTCTCTGGTAGCCGGCTGTGAAATTTTTCCGTAAAAAATAGCTGTGCTGCGTTTTTTTTGATTCGATGAAGTTGTCGAATGCAACATTGGTCGGTGATGGCTGGTGTTTGCGATGGATGATTGAAAACCCAGAAGCGCAGGATATTTTCTTGGGCAGCCAAAAGAATCTTGTCGAGCTGATCTACGGAATACTGGGCAAACCGACGGGGCCTAAGTTGCTCATCGTACAGGTCTAACAACCATTTCCGGCGATTCGGTGCCCAGTAATCGACCGCTAACCCGTCAGCGTTGATGTCAGCTACAAGAGAAAACGATTGAGAGGCAAGATCAATCACCTTATTTTTGAAAGTAACCGTGACTTGGCCTCCGGCCACCTCCACACCCATGTCAGCATTGGTTTGGATGAATAAGTTTTGGTAATTTAGCTCGATGCGTAAGTTAGCCCCGTCAATCAGTTGACAGAGGTTGTTGTTAGCCAGAAAAAAATCGGAAGCTGGCTCGTTTGGCAGTCTCCACTGGCCGCCAGTGTATTTGGCGACAAGCCACGGTTTGAAGTCGGGCTTATTTTTTCGTAGTGGGGCGGGGCGGTCGTGTTTCGGAGGCCAAGGTGTGCAGTAGTAATCACGATAGAGATTGGCAATTTCTGAAATGATCTGGATGGCTTGATGATCTACCTCTCCAGCGCTCGCAAATGAAAGGCCTTCGTCATAGAGAAAGAAGGTCTCATATTCGAAGCAGGCAACCTCGTTATCCATCCCGTAGCCTAGGATGTATCCGTCATGTAGGTGCCAGTATGTCGTATATGCGAAACCAAGATCTCTAATCAACAGTTCGTTATTTACGGCCAGAGTTTTCGCACTTTGATCTCGGTCTTTCAAATATTGAAGGCACTTGCGCAAGAAATGGATGCAGAGAGGTGGTTCCGCGAATCCGGACATCGAGTTAAGTGAAATCTCTGCTTCAA
>CAMKYP010000115.1 GCA_946477505.1 uncultured Dechloromonas sp.
AAGTCGGCAAGATGCGCAACCAGACCCGCGAAGTCGTCATGATCGGCCACAAGGGCCACCCCGAAGTCGAAGGGACGATGGGGCAGAGCGAGGCGGGGATGTATTTGGTTGAGACGGCGGAGGATGTACAAACGCTGCAAGTCCAGCATCCGGATTCCTTGTCATTCGTTACCCAGACTACCTTGTCGGTTGATGACGCGATGCAGGTGATCGGTGCCTTGAGGGCTCGCTTCCCGGATATTCAGGGGCCGAAGAAGGATGACATTTGCTATGCCACGCAAAACCGGCAGGATGCCGTCAAAGCATTGGCGGAACAGTGCGATCTGGTGATCGTGGTCGGCAGCCCGAACAGTTCGAACTCGCGCCGCCTGAAGGAAGTGGCTAGCGCTCGAGGTGTCGAGTCCCATCTGATCGATGGCCCTGAGGAAATCGATGTTGAGTGGCTAGCGGGGAAGTCCAGTATTGGCGTTACAGCCGGTGCTTCCGCTCCGGAGATTCTGGTCCTGAGGGTGATCGAACGTATCAAGGCCCTGTCGGGCGCAAAGGTGGTGCAGGCGGAAGGCGTGGAAGAGGGCGTTTCGTTCCCGCTACCACGCGAATTGGTTGTCTGACTGTAGGGTTTTGTTAGTGAGTTGGTTTCCCGAGTTGGGCTTACGGAAACAAAAAAAGGCCAGTTCATTGAACTGGCCTTTTTGCACTGACTCTCCACATCACTCGTTGGTGATTTCACGCCATGATACGCGACGTGTGGTGCCGCCTTTATTGTTTGGTGGAACGTTCTTGATCGGCGTTCCATTGGCTCCCGAAACCGGGGCATAGCCAGGCTGGACGCCCGTGCCGCCTGAACCTCCGCCCGACCCACCGGGGGCGTTGCCGCCAGAGGTACGGATCAAGGCCATGAGTGATCCATCCGGCAGGCGGATGACGACCGGACGTGTGGCAATAACGTTGCCCAAGCTCGTTGCGACGACGCCTTCTGTACCATCAACTGAGCCACCGGTCTTATAGTCCAGCACATAGAACCATGCCGCCGATGTGTCCAGAGATGTCTGGCCACAAGGTTCGACACTGGCGTTGTTTGGTGTGTTGGTGGTGAAGGCCAGGGTACCGAATACGAGAGCCGGATCGGTGTTGGCGCGTTCTCCGGGGGTCAGGAAGTCGACATACCAGCCGTTCTTGATCGTCCAGTCCACCGCTAGCGTCGGTGAAATCATCTTCACACTTTCACCTGATGTGCAGATTGACGAACCGATGGGGCAGGCTGACGATGTCAGCGTTTGCGCGACGAACGCGCTACTGGCCAGGCGCGGATTGGGAAGCGTAGTGCTACCAAGTGTATCCTTGACCGCATACATCGTCTGCGACTGGGTATTGGAGATATCAGTCAGACCGAGATAGCTGCCCGTGCCGACATAGACCAGCGGTTGCCCGTTGATCATGTTGAGGGCGGGTTTGCTGGTGATCGGTTGCCGATTACCGGAGGCATCGAGGAAAGTGGTCAGCAACTGCGCATCGTAGCCGGCAGCACCGATGTCGCCGTTGATGTCGAAGCGCCAGAGGTTACCCAGAAGATCGCCGCCATAGACCATCATGGAGGTATTGTTGGTTGCTCCGGTTGTTGTCAGCGCGCTGATTCGTGCCAGCCCGCTCGGTGCAGAAGGCGTGCCGACATTGGTCGAAATGGTCCGGATCAGGCTACCCGTGTAGGCATCCAGAACATAGAGGCGGCCCACACCGTCGGCATTGTTGTAGCCCGAGGCGAACAACACCACCCACTGGCCGTTACGTAATTTGGTAATGGTCGGATTGCCGTAGGAGTAACCCATATTGGCATCGGTGTACTCCCATAAAATGGCCGGGTTGGCCGGATCGGTGATGTCCAGCGCGTAATACCCCTTACCGCCACGGTTGAGGCCGCCGACGAGGATGGTTCTCCACTGGCTGTCAGAGCAGGTTGATGTCGGCGCACTGGGGCAGATATCGCCTGTCTCCGGCGTGCCATCGACGTAGAATTGGTGCTCCTGTGAATAGTTGTTGTCAGCCAGTTCATACAGCTTGGGTAGGACGAGGTCTGGAATGTAGGCCCACAATTCCTTACCCGATTCGGCATCGAATGCGTGTAGCATGCCGTCGTTGCTGGCGGTATAGACAGCCCCACGTCGCGATGCCATCAGTGTCTTGAATTCTGCATAGCCGTTGTCGGTGTAGCTGAAGAGCGGCTTTTGGACATAGCGTGCCTCAGAGGAAACAATATCGCCGAGCACATGTTTTCTGGCACGGAAGAAGGTACCTTCGTTGGTACGATCACCACGCAGGTAATTGACTAGTGCTTCTCCCGCGGCACCGCCTGTCGCTATAGTCGTATTGCTCTGGGCTGTAGTGCTCAGACAGGCGCCACCGGCAGGGGAGCAAAATTGTGATAACCCGCTCGATGGCGTACCGGCGGTATAGGTCAGGGTCGGCGCCGTAAAGTAGGCTTTCTGGGTGGCGCTTAGGTTGTCCCATAGGAAGCTAGTCAGCCCGGAGCTGCCTTTTGTGTAGATGTTACGCGACGTCATGACACCGCCGACGTAGGCAGAGTTGGTGTTCTGGGTATCTGTCGAGCTGAAGCTGGCTGCAGATGTATACGCTTTGATTACGTAGTAGCAGTTGCCACCATTGGTGAACATGCTGCCGATGGGGTAGGCCGTGTTTGAGGCCCAAGGGGTATTGCAGGTCAGCGGAGCATAGCTGACTATATCCGTCTTGGCGGTATCCGTGGTACCAAATGTCGTATCCGAGACATAGTCAGTGTTTACATAGTAGCAAGTCGTGCCGTATCGATAAATGTTGCCAGCAAGATAGGCTTTGGAGGCCTGCCAAGTGGTCGTTGCACAGTCGAGATTAGCTCTGGCTGACCAATCAATGTAGGGGGTCAGCGTCTTGGTATCGACGTCAAAACGCTGGCGGTATAGTTCGCCCCACCACTCTGATGTTTTGTAGTAAGAGCTAAACACATAGTTGTCTCCTGCACTGACGTTCGGATTGCTGCTCGCTGCCGCAGCTGCGGTTCCGGGGCGGGGAGTATCGACAATCGTGGCCAGCGTGGCGCCGAGGCCACTGGCAAGCGAGGCAGGGTCGGAGGCGCTATAGTACGAGCCTCGACCATTGATGGCGGCATGCCACAAGTCATCGATGTTCGCAGGGTTGTCTGCGGAAGGGTTTGGCCAGACACAGCGATTCCCGGATGTCATCCATGAACAGATCCCGTTCGCCGGGTCGGCCGTGGTGCCACTCTTCACCGAATTGAAATCGCCGAACGTGTCAGTCCAGTAGGTCGGCGAGAAGAGCATCTTGCCAAGCGCGCCCAGTCCGAGTGTGAAGGTGGTCATGTGCTGTGTGGCTCTGGTATCACGGCCGTTCGGTGGAACGTTATTGGCGCACAGGTCGTTGGCGGTTGTGTACGGAGGGATGACCGGTCCGGTGCAGGTGCCGGTTCCATCGCTGGCCGTCGGGCTGCGCAGGTCCGTGTTGTAGTAATAAGCGGCGACATCGGCCAAAGTATTCGAATTACCGCCGCTCAGTGTGATGGTCTGGCAACGCTTGGCAGTTCCCACGTCGAAGTCAACCGGGCCCGTAGATTGGTCGACCACCGTGCATGACGACACCGTACTCCAAGCTGACCAAGCGCCGTATTGGCAAGAGGTTCGGATTCCGCTGCCAGTCCAGGCGGTAATCGAGCAACTGCTGGCATTGGTCCATGCCCCGCCAGTGGTTGTGCAGTTTCTGTAGACAGTTGCATTTGTAAAATCGTTGGCCACGTAACTCGGAGAGCAGGTTTGGGTGGCAGATGCACTGAGCCAGCGATATTGGCAGGTCGTGAAATAGCCACTGCCATCAGGACTTGTGACTGCACATGAAGCACTATCAGTCCACGTACTGGGGCCTGAAACGGGGCACTGGCGTGCGGTAGCCACGCTCCAGTTTGTGGTGTCTTGGGCGGCTGCTACGCAGGAAGATGTAGGAGTGGCAGCCGTCCAGGCAGTGTATCGGCATCCCTGTGTTGCGGGGTCGCATGTTGCAGCGTTCGTCCAGTTTCCTTGGAAATAGGCGCATTGCCTCCGGGAGCTCCCGCTTGAGTCGGTCGTGCAACTGGCAACCTCTGTCCAATTCGACCAAGTGTTTCCCCAGTCCGAACTCGTTCTTGCAGCCCTTGTACCGGTATTCGTCAAGGTAACCGTACGTTGCTGAAGTGACGATGTCATGGTCATCTGCTGGGCTGTGCCTGACTGCAATATTCCCTTTTCGGCGTTTTGGGTTTCCGTTCGCGATTGCAGGTTGCTGGTGCTTTCCTGTGTCGTAGCGATGCCGCCATCGTTGTAGGGTGCTTCCAGTGCGCCATCCTGGTTGCCGACGGCGGTCGAACCATCGAGCTTGAAGCCGGCGCTGCCATTCCAGAAGCCGTCGGTCGAAAGGATGGTGTAGTTTTGCTGGCAGGAGAACTGTAGCGGGTCGGTGACGCTTACCCCGTTGATGCTGGATCCGTTGTACTTACCGGCATAGAGTCGCCCGGCTACTGCGAGCGAGTAGCGCAGGGGGGTGCCGCCACTGGGGTTGGCCGCAAACAGCTTGTTGAACCAGGCGTTTTTGTGGGTAGTCTTGAATTCGTCCAGGTTGAGGAAGTCGCTTCCGGTATTGTTGTTGATGCTCATGTAGCCGACCCGGAAGCGGGAGACATTGTTACCGATGTCGGTTGCGGAGTCGATGCTGGCAAATGCCCGGCTGGCAGCGCTCTTGATCATTTGCATGCGCGTCCGGTAATAGGCGTACCAGTTTGCGTAGTTGGTCATCTCCTCTGCGTAGGTGCAGGTGGTGCCGGCGCAATCCGTACGACCGATTGCCTTTGCAGAGGATCCCGGGTAGGGGTAGCTGGTAATGGTCGGTGTGATCACCAGGCGCAGGTTTTCACCCGGAATCGTCGTACTGCTGGTGGTGCCCCCGCTCACCAGCCAACGATCGAGGGGGATGGTGCTACGGGCGAACGATGTGACCGTGGCGGTCATGCCTCCCGATTTTGTGATGCTGGGTGTGTCTGTGTTGGCATCCGGGGCGTAGATGGTAATGACTGAACCGCTTGCGGTAGCGGTATAGCCGACGGTGGTACAGTTGCCGGTGCGGGTGTTGCTGCAATTGTTGATGGCTGCGGCAATTGTCGTAGCCAAAGCAGAACTGGAGGTAGTGGCTCCGGTGCCGGTTGACATGATTTGCAGGTTGCTGGCGGTGATGGTGATGCCGCTGACGCTGGTCGATGAACTGCCGGAGAGTGTGATGGTGGAAATGCGGGGAGCAGGCAGTCGGGGGTACTTGTTGCCATCGTCCCAAGTTGCGCGGCAATTGGTTAGCGTGGCCCCCGTGCACCAGCGCATGTTGGCCGGATAGGGATAGGCGCTGCTTGGTGCCGAGGCGGTGGCGCAGGTTCTGAGATCGGGTTTGTCGCAGTATTCACCGGGAGCGACTACGTAGGCATAGGCTGCACTGGTCAGGTTGCTCGTGCCGGTCGATTGAATACCATAGCCGTCAATCTTTACGGCCTTCCAGTTGGGGCTGCTCGCCGTGGCCGTGCCGTCGCCACCGGTGGCTGTCGATACCCCGGTCATCGACGGATAGGTTGTCGTGTCGAGTGTGCCGTTGGCGTTGTATTTGATGGGCGGTTGATAGCGCACGGCAGGATTGTAGGCAATACCGTTGAACGCCGAGTTGTAGCGCATGTAAGGGGGCATGCCCAAATCGACGTTTGCGTCGTAGTTGTCCGGTTTGTACTTGCCCCTGTTGTAGGAGTCGAACCAAGTTGCCTGATCTGGCATGGCATCCCAGTCCATACTGCCTGAGTCGTCGAGAACGAACATGATGTTCGGCTTGACATCGACCGATGAGGGGGCGAAGTAGGTGCTGAGGGGGACGGTCGACAAGTCGGTCGGTGCCGCCTGGACCGTCAAGGCCAATGCCAGCGCTAAAAGCAGGAGATGGCTCTTGCTGAAGGTTGATTGAGTGTTCATGGCGATCTCCTGAACAGGCTGCAAATGCGAGTGGCGATTTTTCGGGAAACTTGAGTGGAGTTCATAGCGTTACCATTGCCTGAACGAAGCTGATGGTGTTGCGCGGCCCCTCGATGCGTACGGTAATGCGGTAGTAGGTAGCTGATGTATTAGTAAAGCCAGGGGTGCCGGCTCCCATGTCACTGCCTTCATCGGGCTTGGTGACCGTCGAAGTCGAACAGCGGGCGCCACCACTTTGGGTGCCGGGGTTGGCGCACATGCGGTCAATGACAAAGGAAACCGTGTTGCCGGCCGCATCGGCGGGCCGCAGGGTTCTGATACGTGCCGCAGGAAGGGTGTTCCAGTAGGTTTCCCAGGTTTGTCCGGCGGCCGGGCTGCGAGTCGGGTCGTTGCCATTGGCAGAGTAGCCGGCGCCGGCCGAGTCATTGGCCAACAGCCCGGGGTTTGCCTGGAGCCAGTTGAATGCGGTTTCGATTCCGGCATCTCCGGAGTGGGTTGCCGCCTGTTTGAAAGCCAGGTTGCCGGCGACGATATTGGTGAGGTCGGTCGAGCGGATCAGTGCAATACCGCCGAGCGTCATCACGATGAGGACGATCAGCGCGATGATCAGGACAACTCCTCTTTGAGTCTGCGCAGAGGGTGCAGGCTGGTATGCCGGTGATAGGGCAGTGAGCATCAATATCCCCTTGAAGGAGGCTGTGCCGGGGGCGTGTTCGACGACGCGATTGCTGCGGAGGGCTGGTGCGTGTCTATGGGGGGGCAATTTCATTATCAGGTGCATCCGTTCATCCAGGAAACGTTGCGGATCGGTGCGGCAGTCTCAAAGACGCGATAGCGGTAGTGTGTCCATTCGTTCGGGTTGGCCAGCGTGTTGGTCGTCAGATTGACTGGGGCCGTTGCGCTTCCGCTCCATGCCGGGGCTGCGCCGGTAACGGCTTCTTTCTCGAACTGGGTGCTGCGGGTGACCAGAGCAAAACGGACCGCCTGGGTCGTGTTGAACCAGCCGTTGCAACCGGCTGGCGTGGTCTGGTCAAAAACGTTTCCGGCGTGTGCGTATTGAGCACGCAGACTGACCACATTGTTGGCGATCGGACGCCAGATGTTGGCATTGGCGACGCTTCCCGCAACGCTACAGTCGTTGGCCATGTAGTCGCAGACCGTGAGGTTTCCGTTGCGTACGGCGTAGGCCAGAAATCTCGGGTTCGCGCCAAGATTGTAAAGGGCTGCCCCAACGGAAGAGGTGTTGAGCGTGATGCTGGAAAGATTGACGGACTGGATAGTTCCCAGTCGCAATGTACCCGCACACGGCATGGCGGAGGCAAGCACTCTGTCGCCTTGTTTCATCGAACCCGTGCCCTGGATGGTATAGACCGTGCCTGACTGGTTGGTAATGATATAGCCATCCGGTTGATCGTCAGCGATCCCGTAGGCAATCAGCAGGGTGTCGGTGTTGGCATCGCCGGCAGGAATCACGTTTGCTGCGGGGTTGATGATGACGGGGGCCAGTGGGATGGGGGCGCCATTTGGTAGCTGGATGGTGCAGTTGTTGAGCAACTCCTTGTTGGCGAAGCCCAGGCCGCTGCGGGTGATATCGCGTTGCAGTATGTCCAGTGCGATGACGGCCGTGTTTTGTGCGTCGCTGCCGGCGGTTGTCGTTCGTTTGCGCTCTTCGGCTGTGGAGTAAACCTGCATCATGACGATGATGCCCAGCATGCCGATCAGCAGGCCAACCATGATTTCCACCAGGCTGAAACCGGACTGGTCGCGCAGATGGTCGCGGGTTCCTGTTTTCAATTCAAATTCCTTTAGCGGATCTGGGCAACGACGAGGTAGTTGTGAGCGGGGGTATTGGGTGCTTCGTAGGGTGCAAGCCAGTTGATCGTGATGGTGGCTATCCCTTGGCCATCAACGACAATCGTGGGTGGATTGCTCCCCGCGCCGGGGAGGGCGGCATTGACTCGTGGTAGCCAGGCGTTATAGAGAGCGCCACCGGTATTGAAGTTGGCCTGCAAAGTGGCGGGGTTGGCTAGCCGGGTTATAGGGTCTCGGTCGGTGGTGGCCCACATCTGGCCGATGATGTCGTTGGCCAGCAAGGCTGCTTCGGAACGGTAGCGGGCATCGGTCGATTGGTTGATGGCGGTTGCCTGGAGGCCGACCAGGGCCAGAATGCCCAGTGAGAAAATGAGGATTGCAATGAGCGCTTCGAGAAGCATGATGCCCGATTGCGCTTGGCGGAGGGGCTTGTGATGGCTCATGGTGGCTAGCATCCTTGGGGGTCGGCAGCGGCGCGGGCCGGGTCGCACATCCGTACCTGTCCGCCGGTGGTTACAGTGACGCGCAGGCAGCGCATCGGGCCGGCTGCTGCGCAGGCACCGCCGGTCGGATTGCTGATGTCGATGGTGGCTGCTGTGTTTGCTTGGCCGATGCCGTTGAAGTTGATTGATGAAATGCCATTGCCGCTGACAACAGCGTTTCGTGAACCCTCGGTGTTGGATCGACCTTGTACGATGCGTGGAGCCACGGTGTCGGAAGCAGCGCTATCGCAGGCACCGCTTGGGTCATCAAGACTAACTACCCAACTCGACCCAGTGGCCGAGACTGCGCATCCGTTAGTCAAGTCGGTGACGAGCTGGAAGCGTACCGTAGTGTTGCGCCGGACGGCCTCGGCCCTGGCATGCATCAGGCCATTTTGGATGGATTCAGCGGAATTGCGAATCTGGCTGCTTTGTATCCATGCCGAAAAACTCGGCACTCCCATAGCTAACAATATGCCCAAAATAACCAAGCCGATCATGACCTCGATCAGCGTGATACCTCGCTGCATGGGTGTTTTCATCAGCAGCTTCCGTCTTTACTGGTGGCCCAGCAGTTATTGGTCGCTGGGTTCGACCAGCCGCTGTAGGTGATGTTTGAGGTTTTTGCATTTGCCTGGTTGAGCGTATAGGAAAAGCCGGCCATTGCTCCGGTTCCTGTAGCGGTTAATGTATAGGCCGTGCCATTGACAACGCATGTGAACGTAAAGAAGCGGCTGCTGGTATTGTCGTCGGCGCAGGCCGGAGCGCCAGCATATGTCCGGTTGTCCTGGAAAAACTGTTCCATCTGGACGCGTTTGGTGGCGAGGTTCGAGGTTGCGTCCGGAATACGTCCGCGAATCACGTAGTCCCTATAGGATGGAAGCGCAATCGCTGAAAGAATTGCGACGATTGCTACGACAATCATAAGTTCGATCAGCGTGAAGCCAAGTTCCTTTTTCATTGAATTCCTCGTGAACGTCATGTTTCTATGGGGAAGGCGAACGCCGATCGGCGCAAATTCGTAATTGAATGATAGCGGCTTAACTTTGCCTTGGATTGCTTTCCGACGACCGGTTCATGGTGGGGTTTAAATGGTTTTCGGATTTTATTCTGACCATTCAGAATAAAAAGCGACTGATTTTTGGATTGCTGCTTTGTCTGATCTCTGTATTGCCATTTGTCGAGGAGATACTTGTTGCGCCGGGAAGAATCGGTCGTTGCTCGCAGCTCTGTCG
>CAMKYP010000116.1 GCA_946477505.1 uncultured Dechloromonas sp.
GCATTGAGGAAGTCACGATTGTTCAGTTCCGTGCAACAGAGGAGGGAGGAGGGGGTGTTGGCTGAGAATGCGGGAGTTCCGGCAGTGGGTCATCTGGGGGCTCGGGCAGGGTGCGAATCCTGGCTATGTTCCAGGTTTTTTCCACTGCGTCACGGACCCCGAAAGCGGTAATGTAGCCATCTTCGATCTTCACCAGGCGATCTGCCTGATCGATTACTTTCTGGTCGTGTGTCGAGAAGATGAAGGTGGTTTTCAGGTAACGGTTGATTTGCTTCATCAGGCGCAGGATTTCTATGCCTGTTGCTTTGTCGAGGTTGGCGGTTGGCTCGTCTGCCAATACGATGGTCGGCTTAACTGCCAGCGCACGTGCGATGGCGACCCGTTGGCGCTGGCCGCCGCTCAATTGGTTGGGGCGATTGTTGGCGCGGTCGCTCAGGCCAACGATATCGAGAAAATATTTGACCCGTTTTTTTCGTTCATCCGCCGAGATATCCTTGCGGCGCAGCAGGGGATATTCAACGTTTTCTGCTGCGGTGAGTACCGGCAGCAGGTTGAATGTCTGGAAAATAAAGCCTATCGAGTGCGAGCGCAGGTCGGCGAGCTGATTCTCCGTCATGTTCGAGACATCCTGATCGTTGATGTAGATTTTCCCTTTGCTGGGGCGATCAATACAGCCGATGAGGTTGAGGAGTGTTGTCTTGCCGCTGCCCGATGGGCCGGAGATTGCCAGAAACACGCCAGGGTCGAATGAGCATGTAATATCATGCAAAGCCTGCACCGTCTGTTCGCCGAGCTTGAAATCCTTGTATACGTGTTCGATGCGGACGACGCTCATTGGCAGTCCCCCTCGGGTGGATTTGGCAGATATTTTGGGAGAATGCACATGATTCGCTTAGGCCATCGTCGGGTGTCAACTTGGGTAGGAGTGTTGGCTTCCGGCATTCTGTTTTTGCTCCAGTCAGGGGCTGGTCTGGCGCAGGATACTGCTGCTGCGTCAGCGGATGAGGCTCTCGCCCGCAGTATAGTGGATAAGGCGGACAAGGTTCGCTTTCCAGCTGAGGGCTTTCAGGTTGACATTGTAATTAATTCGCTCAAATCGGACAAAGATGCCGAGATGAGGAAATACCGTGTGCTATCGAAAGGAAATGAGAACACGGTTGTTCAGGTGACGGAACCAGCGGCGGAGCGCGGGCAGATCATTCTGATGAAAGGGCGCGATCTGTGGGTTTTCATGCCGGAGGTTTCTCAGCCTGTGCGTATTTCCCTGGCGCAGCGCTTGACCGGCCAGGTTGCGAACGGCGACTTGGCGCGAGCTAATTTTTCTGGTGACTACAACCCCAAACTTCTACGTAGCGAAACGATCGGTACGGAGCGCTATCACGTTCTTGAATTGACGGCAGTTGATCGCAGTGTGACTTATCAACGAGTCATTTATTGGGTGAATGAAAAATCTGGTTGGCCTTTGAAGGCCGAGTTTTATTCCCTGTCGAATCGTTTGTTGAAGAAGTGCAGTTATGAAAATTTCCAGACGCTGGCCGGTCGCCTCCGTCCTACACGCTTGGTTATGGAGGACGCCTTGCGCAATGGCGATAAATCGATTCTGGAATATAGCGAAATGAAACTTCGCGAATTGCCTGACAAGATTTTTACCAAGGAATATCTGAAAAAAATCGATTAACTAATGGGCTTTGCCACGGTGATTCCGGTCGTTCTTTCCGGTGGTTCTGGAAGCAGGCTTTGGCCCTTGTCGCGCGAAAACCATCCCAAGCAGCTAATGCCGCTGGTAGGTCAAAGAACGATGTTGCAGGAAACGGTGGTTCGTCTTGACGGGGTGGCTGGCCTGGGCGAGCCGCTTCTGGTTTGCAACGAAGAGCATCGTTTTGCCGTGGCGGAGCAACTGCGGTTGCTCGGCAAGCAGGGGCAGATACTGCTTGAGCCATACGGCCGTAACACAGCACCAGCCTTGACGCTGGCGGCGTTGTGGGCGCAACGAGATGGCGATGACCCGGTTTTGGTGGTGATGCCGGCCGATCATGTCATTGTTGACAACGCTGCGTTCAGGGCGGCCGTCGTTCGCGCGGTTGCGCTTGCAGATAGGGGCGTGGCGGTCACCTTCGGTATTACGCCGGATTGCCCGGAGACCGGCTATGGCTATATCCGGCTAGGTGGGAGGAGTACGCTCGATGAAACGGCCTATGCCTTGGAGCGTTTCGTCGAAAAACCCGACCGCGATACTGCCAGGGCGTATCTCGATGCTGGCGACTATCTGTGGAACAGCGGCATTTTCGTAATGAAGGCGTCAGTCTGGCTCTCGGCGCTATTCGTGTGCCGTCCGGACATTCTGGCGGCTTGCCGGAAGGCGTTGGGCGCGCTCAGCCAGGATGGCGATTTCGTACGCGTTTGCCGTGTGGCCTTCGAGCAGTGCCCCTCGGATTCGATCGACTATGCAGTCATGGAACGTTTGTCGGCCGGTTTGCCGGGGCTTCCCGAGGCTAGCGTGATTCCGTTATCGGCTGGCTGGTCGGATGTCGGGGCATGGGATGCCTTGTGGAAGGTTCTGCCCAAGTGCGGTGCAGGGAATGCCTGGCGAGGCGATGTCCTGCTGGAAGGGTGCGCCAATACGTTGGCGGTGTCGGAAAGCAGGCTGCTTGCCTGCGTGGGGTTGAAAGATGTTGTTGTCGTCGAAACCGATGACGCGGTTTTGGTGGCTCATCACTCGGCAACTCAGGATGTCAAAAAAATAGTCGATCGCCTGAAGGCCGAAAAGCGTTCCGTGGTGCAGTGGCACCGCAAGGTGCATCGGCCCTGGGGATGGTACGACGGAGTCGATGCCGGCGAGCGTTTCCAGGTCAAGCGGATATGCGTCAAGCCAGGGGCTTCGCTTTCGTTACAGATGCATCACCATCGCGCCGAGCATTGGATTGTGGTGATGGGAACGGCCAAGGTCACTCAAGGGGAGGAAACGTTCCTGGTTTCGGAGAACCAGTCGACCTACATTCCGCTTGGGGTGAAGCATCGCCTGGAGAACCCGGGTACCGTGCCCCTCGAGATGATCGAGGTGCAGTCCGGTCACTATCTGGGCGAGGATGACATCGTGCGTTTCGAGGACAGTTACGGGCGCGGCTGATCAGTCGAAGAGCAGGGCTGCAGCAACCTTGCGACCCTCGGCTGCCAGTATGTTGTAGGTGCGGCAGGCGGCTTTCAGATCCATGACGTCGAGGCCGATGCCTGCCGGGGCAAAGGGGCGGAGCAGGGCGCCCGCCGGGAAGCGCAGGCGGCTTCCGGTTCCGAGCAGGATGATCTCCGTTTTCAGTGCCAGGAGTCTTTCCATGTCGGGTACTGTCAGGGTGGCGACGGTGGCTGATGTCCAGGAGGGAATGACCGTATCGGGTAGCAGGATCAGGTTCGCGAAATGTTTTTCCTGGTTGACGGTCACGAAATCGTCGCCATAGGCAGAGAACAGGTTGAGTCCGTCGGTGTTCGATGTGTGAAGTTTCACTGCGCTGTATTCCTGAAAGCCCGCTCAAATTGCGGTGCACCATACGATAAAGTAGGATTATACCTTTGGCCTGAATGGCCTATCTGCCGCTACGTCGGAACCCGCCCATGAAACACGTCAAGAAGTCTGCCAAACTCGCCAACGTCTGCTACGACATCCGCGGCCCCGTGCTGCAGAAAGCCAAGCAGATGGAGGAAGAAGGCCACAAGATCATCAAGCTGAATATCGGCAACCTGGCCGCGTTCGGTTTCGATTCGCCCGAGGAAATCCAGCAGGACATGATCCGCAATCTGCCGAACGCGGCCGGTTACACGGATTCGAAGGGTATCTTCGCGGCGCGCAAGGCGATCATGCACTACACCCAGCAAAAGGGTATCAAGGGTGTGACGCTGGACGACATCTACGTCGGCAATGGTGTTTCCGAACTGATCGTCATGGCGATGAATGCGCTGCTCGACGCAGGCGACGAAGTGCTGGTGCCGGCACCGGATTACCCGCTGTGGACGGCGGCGATCAGCCTCTCCGGCGGTACGCCCAAGCATTACCTGTGCAACGAGGAAAAAGGCTGGTTGCCCGACCTTGACGACATCCGCAGCAAGATCAACGCGCATACCAAGGCGATCGTGCTGATCAATCCGAACAATCCGACCGGTGCGCTGTATCCGGACGACCTGCTGTGTGAAATCATCGACATCGCCCGCAAGCATCACCTGACCATCTACGCCGATGAGGTGTACGACAAGGTGTTGTATGAGGGCGAGAAGCACACCTCGATTGCGTCGCTGTCGGAAGACGTGTTGACGATCACCTTCAACGGCTTGTCGAAGAACTATCGTTCCTGCGGCTACCGGGCCGGCTGGATGGTCGTTTCCGGGGACAAGCGCCACGCCAAGGATTACATCGAAGGCCTCGACATGCTGGCCTCGATGCGCTTGTGCGCCAATGCGCCGGGGCAGCACGGCATCCAGACTGCGCTTGGCGGCTACCAGAGCATCGACGACCTGATCAAGGAGGGCGGCCGTCTGCGTCGCCAGCGCGATATCGCGCATGAACTGATCACGGCGATTCCGGGGGTTTCCTGCGTCAAGCCGAAGGCGGCGCTGTACATGTTCCCGAAGCTCGATCCGAAGATCTACCCGATCAAGAACGACCAGCAGTTCATCTCCGAGCTCCTGCAGGAGGAGAAGGTGCTGCTGGTTCAGGGAACCGGTTTCAACTGGGTCAATCCCGACCATTTCCGGCTTGTCTTCCTGCCTCATGAAGACGATCTGCGCGAGGCGATCGGGCGCGTCGCCCGCTTTCTTGAAAACTATCGCAAGCGTCACAACACCAACCATCTCGTTAGCAAAGACTGAACATGAAACCCATTAATGTTGGCCTTATCGGCATCGGCACCGTCGGCGGTGGCACCTGGACCGTTCTCAATCGCAACGCGGAAGAAATTACCCGTCGCGCCGGCCGTCCGATTCGCATCACGGCCGTTGCCGACAAGAATGTGGAACTGGCCAAGCAGGTGACGGGTGGCTCCGCTCGCGTGACCGACGATGCGTTTTCCCTGGTCAACGATCCGGAAATCGACATCATCGTCGAGTTGATCGGTGGCTATGGCGTGGCCAAGGAAGTGGTCATGCAGTCCATCGCCAATGGCAAGCATGTCGTTACCGCCAACAAGGCGCTGCTCGCCGTGCATGGCACCGAAATCTTCACTGCAGCCCAGCAGAAGGGCGTCATGGTCGCTTTCGAAGCGGCCGTGGCCGGTGGCATCCCCATCATCAAGGCTCTGCGCGAAGGACTGACCGCCAACCGTATCGAATGGGCGGCCGGCATCATCAACGGTACGACCAACTTCATCCTGTCCGAGATGCGCGACAAGGGCTTGTCCTTCGACGACGTGCTCAAGGAAGCCCAGCGTCTGGGCTATGCCGAAGCCGACCCGACCTTCGACATCGAAGGCGTCGATGCCGCCCACAAGGCCACCCTGATCGCCTCCATCGCCTATGGCATCCCGGTCCAGTTCGACAAGGCCTACGTCGAGGGCATCACCAAGCTGGAAGCCTCCGACATCAAGTACGCCGAACAGCTCGGCTACCGCATCAAGCTGCTCGGCATCGCCAAGCGTCGCGAGAAGGGCATTGAGCTGCGTGTGCATCCGACCCTGATCCCGGCCAAGCGCCTGATCGCCAATGTCGAAGGCGCCATGAATGCCGTCGTCGTCAAGGGTGATGCCGTCGGTACCACGCTGTACTACGGCAAGGGCGCCGGCGCCGAGCCGACCGCTTCGGCTGTCATCGCCGACCTGGTCGATGTCACCCGCCTGGCTACCGCCGATGCCGAACACCGCGTGCCGCACCTGGCCTTTCAGCCGGACGCCATGTCCAGCCTGCCGATCCTGCCGATGAGCGAGATCGAAACCGGTTACTACCTGCGTCTGCGCGTCGAAGACAAGCCGGGCGTGCTGGCTGACATCACCCGCATCCTGGCCGATCAGGGCATCTCCATCGACGCGTTGCTGCAGCGCGAGCCGGAAGAGGGCGAGGGCGAAACCGACATCATCATCCTGACCCATGTCTGCCAGGAAAGCGCTGCCGACGCGGCGATTGCCAAGATCGAAGGCCTGTCGGTACAGAAGGGCAAGGTCAAGCGCATTCGCCTGGAAGAACTGCAGTAAGCCGTTCGCTGCCGAACAATCCAACGGGCGCCGCGGCGCCCGTTTTTCATTTGTCGGTGTCGACGTTTGAATGCTATGCCAGCTGCCTGCACAGTTCGCCGAGACGCTTGATGGCCGCGTCGATCTCGGCGGTGTGAGGCCAGCCACAATTCAGGCGTACGAAATGCTCGTAACGGTTCGAGTTTGAAAACATCAGGCCCGGCGCCACCAGGATGCCCTCGGGTAAGGCCGCGTCGAACAGGCGTTGCGACGAAAGGTGGTCAGGCAGTTCGACCCACAGCGCCATGCCGCCGTCGGGATTGTTCATCCGGGTACCGGAGGGGAAATGGGTGGCGATCGCTTCGCTCATCTGCTGGCGCTGTACTCTCAGCGCACCGCGCAGGCGGCGCAGATGGCGGTCGTAAGCGCTGGAACCGACGATCTCGGCGACGGCCAGTTGCGGCAGTTCCTCGTTGTAGTGGGTTTGGGCGTGCTTGAACATCTCGACGCGCGCCTGCCAGCGCCCGCCGGAAATCCAGCCCAGGCGCAGGCCGGGCGCCAATATCTTGTGGAACGAGGCACAGTGCATGACGTTGCCGGTCTTGTCCCAGGACTTGAGCGCTCGTTGCGGCGTCTCGCCTTCGCAGAGCGCGCTGTAGGTATCGTCCTCGATCAGTGGGATGGCCTGCTGATCGCAGAAAGCGGCCAGTCGGGCCTTGTGGGCATCGGGCATGATGCTGCCGAGTGGATTCTGGAGGTGGGGAACGACGATCATCGCCTTGATGTCGGGGTGTGTTTGCACGGCCAGTTCCAGTGCTTCCAGCGATATGCCGGTGTGTGGACTGGTCGGGATTTCCAGCGCGCGCAAGCCCAGGCTTTCGAGGATTTGCAGGATGCCAAAGAAAGTCGGCGATTCGACGGCGACAATGTCGCCGGCCTGGGTTACCGCCCGCAAGGCAAGATTCAGCGCTTCGATACAGCCTTGGGTAACGACGATTTCATCGGGGGCGATCAGCATGCCGGCGGCCATCGCGCGCTTGGCCAAAATCCCGCGAAATCCCGCGTTGCCTTGATGCGGGCCAGCATTGACCAGTAGTTCAGGGTTCCGGCGCAAGGCCCGGGTGGCCGCATTTTTCAGGGCTTCGCCGGGGTACAGCTCGGGTGCGCCGCGCGCTCGGGAAAAATTGGCTTTGACCGGGCCTTGTCGCGTGCGGGCGATGAATTCGGAAACCCGGGTATGTACGCCGACGTACTGGGCGGGATCGATCGCCTGGCCGGGTAGCGGCTCGGCAAGCGGCCGGCTGCTCGTTCGTTGTGGCTGGCGAACGAAGTTGCCCGAACGTGGGCGGGATTCGAGCCAGCCCTCGCTTTCCAGTTGCCGACAGATTTGCAGTGCCGTGCTGAGGCTGACCGAATGGCGCTCCATCAGCGTGCGCACGGCTGGAAAGCGGTCACCCTGGGCAAGCGTCCTGGCCTCGATGGCTTCGCGGTAGTGGTTGGCCAGGCGGCGGTAGAGCGGTAGTGGGTCCATGTCTCATCATCCTCCGGCCGGCCGGTCGCCGACAGATATAGATTCGGGAAAAACGCACCGTAACAGATGGAGGCTTCCGGTGTCTGCTTCGGTTCAGATTGTTCGTTTCTGTGGCTGTTTCAGGTGCCTCATCCCGCCTACGATGGGCTGGTCTCCCCAAGGGTTGGGGATCTGGGTAAGGAGGGCGGAAATGGATGACAGGCGAACGATCGGTTTGTCGGTCGGTAAGGGAGAAACCCGGCAACTCTTGCTGGAGGCCGGAAGCATGGTGCTCGTCGTATCCGGCGAGGTCAGCATCGACTGGACGGCGGGCTGGATGTGCGGTCAGCCGCTGCGGGTGAAACAGCGTCTTGTCGGCGAGGAGGTCTGGCTCGCCGAGCGGGGCGGCTGGGTCGATATCGTCGGAAATCGCAGCGCACAGCTGGCCGTCATCCCGCCGGATCGCATTTCGTTCTGGCACAAGGTCGGAGGCTGTCTCGAGTCGTGGATAGCCGGCGTAGCGGCACGGCGCGAGCGGGCTGGATAACCTCTGAAGTGGTAAGCCTATTGCGATACGGATCAAGGAACTAGCGAGCGATCCCGGGCAGAATCGATTCCGATTGCCATTCCGGCAAGCCATTCAAGGAGTTATGATGCAGACCATTCACCCCGTTCATTCCTGTGACCACCCCACTGCCGAAGCCCTCTATCCGTTCGATGCGCGCGGTATCGCCAAGCGTTTCCGCCACGCCGCCATCTTTGGCGCGCTGGATGCGCTGATGCCGGGCGAAACCATGCGTTTTTGCAACGATCACGATCCGCTGCCGCTGCTTGCCCAGCTGCAGCAGCGCTATGGCCAGCATCTGAGCATTACGTATCAGCAGCGCGAGCCGGGTGCCATCGTCATCGACTTCAAAGTCATTGCCTGAGTGATACGGACCGCGAGCCTCAGTCTTCTTGCCCTGATCGCCAGTGTCGTGCTGGCACTGAGCGGCTGGGGTTCGCCTTTGGCGGTAGCGCATCTGGCGTTTGCCGTCGGCATCGTGCCTTTGATTTTTGCGGCCATGATGCATTTTGTGCCGGTGCTGACGCGTACCGGCGATACCGATCCCCGCATGGCCTGGCTGCCTACCGCGGTGCAGTTGGTCGGTCTGCTTGTCGTCGGCGGTATGCAAGGGATACTACCCTACGGCACAGTATATGCCGCAGCCGCGTTCGACATCGTGGCAGCGGCGGTGTTGATCAACTGGATCGCCTTGCGGGTCAGGGCGACGTTGGGTACACCGCATCCCGGCTGGCGCTGGTACGGTGTAGCGATCGGTTGCCTGATCCTGGCGCTGGCGAGCATCCTGCTGATCCCGTTCTGGCCTAACTACTGGCGCGCCCTGCGCCTGTTCCATCTGCATCTCAATACCCTGGGCCTGGTTGGTCTGGCGGCGCTGGGCACCTTGCCGGTGTTGCTGCCGACAGCGTTGGGGAAACCCGATCCGGAAGCCGCCGGCTGGTTGCGCCGGCGCCTGTGGCTGGTTGCTTCGGGGGCCTTGCTCGTCGCGACCGGCGCCGTGATTGCCTGGCCGTTCTCGGCGCCCGGCGCGATGCTGATTTTCGTCAGCGTACTGGGGCTGGCCGGACAGTGGGTGCGACGTTTCGGAGTCCGTCCGTTAGTGACCGACGGCGCCGCCGCTTCGTTGCTGGCTTCGTTGTGCGGTTTGTTGCTGGCACTGCTGGCAGGTTTGCTGCACGGTGCGGGTTTCCTGTCCGCGGGCGCGTCCTTGTCGGCTTGGGTGGCGGGCTTTCTTTTGCCGCTGGTCAGCGGGGCGCTCAGCCAGTTGCTGCCAGTCTGGCGGTGGCCCGGGC
>CAMKYP010000117.1 GCA_946477505.1 uncultured Dechloromonas sp.
TCATCGCTTTTATGACGACCTACCAGTAAATGGCCGGTTGTTCAGAGAGTCCCTATCGATCCGGCCCGCAGATGTATGAACTCGTCACCCCGGCGCAGGCCGGGGTCCAGACGTTCAGTACCCACCAGCACTGGATTCCGGCTTTCGCCGGCATGACGGCAGGTTTGTACCTCTTCGTGCCACATCAATCGTAACCCTTGCCCCAACTGCCCTTACCGCTCACTGCCATGCACCGCCTGCCCGCCCTGTTCGCCCACTTTGCCCGGTTCTCCCCGGCACGGCTGCCGCCCGCGCTGCTCCTCCTGCTCATCGCCGCCATCTGGGGCAGCAGCTACAGCGTGGTCAAAAGCGCCCTGAACTGGTACCCGGTCGCCGGCGTGATCGCCATCCGTTTTCTGCTCACCGCGCTCCTGCTCACGCCCTACTGGCTGCGCCTGCCGGCGGCCCAGCGGCGCGCCACCATGGCCGTGGCTGCCCCGAGCAGCCTCGGGCTGCTGGCCATTTTCTTTGCCGAAACGGCGGGCGTGGCGCATACCAGCGCCGGTAACGCCGCCTTTCTCGTCAGCCTCTGCCTGCTGCTCACACCCGGCGTGGAATGGGCCTGGTTCGGCCAGCGCCCGGCCGCCCGCCTGTGGCTGGCCGCGCTGGTCTCGCTGTTCGGCACCTGGCTGCTCACCGGGCTGGCCGCCGGCGGCTTGAACACCGGCGATGCGCTGATGCTGCTCGCCGCGCTCATCCGCGCCTTCCAGACCAGCCTGACCACCCGACTGATGCGCGACAAGGCGGTGGACAGCCTCGGCCTCACCGCCGCCCAAGGGCTGATGGTGGGCGGCGGCGCGCTGGCAGTCCTGCTCATGAGCGCCACAAGCGAAGGCCTGCCGGCCCTGCCACAAGCCGGCGCCTTCTGGGCCGCCCTCGCCTATCTCACCCTGTTCTGCACCCTGTTCGCCTTCTGGGCCATGAACCGCGCGCTCGGCCAAAGCAGCCCCACCCAGGTCTCCCTGCTGCTCGGCAGCGAACCGCTGTGGGGCGCCCTGTTCGCCGTCTTCTGGCTGGGCGAATCCCTCGCCCCCGCTGGCTGGATCGGCGGCCTGCTGATCGCCGGCGCGGCGCTGTGGGTTTCGCTGCCGGAACGGCGGATGGCGGTTCAGGCAGCGTAGGTTTGTTGTGCTGAAACACGGCGGAGCATGGGCCGCCGTTTTGTTGATCTGACCACAGGCTCAAGCACGCCTGCAGCGGTATAGTGAAACCCCTCCCAGCAACCGCGCCCTGACCATGCTCACCATCCTCATCGCCCTCGCCCTCCTCGCCGCCGGCGTCGGGGCCATCTACCTGCTGCTCAAGAACATGACCGAAGAAGGCATCGACATCGCCGCCCCGGGCAGCTGCCGGCGTGGACAATGCGGGGTGAAATGCCGGCCGCCGGCTGACGCAGACGAAGAGATGCCGCCAAAGGTTATGGATACAGGGGAACAGCGCCAATAAATATCCTGAAGCCCGGCATCAGGAAATAGCTCACCACCCGCCCAATCGGACGGCTGATTCAGCTCGAATTATCCAGACAGCGGGATCGCTCGCAGGGCTCAACGGGATACAGCCATAAATGATGCACAGTGATCATTCCCGCTGGCTGTAAGCCACCAGGCAGAGTAAAACCGCGATCATGTTGTGTCTGGCAAACCGGATCACCAAATGCGGTAGGCGACAACACACCTACCGTGCCACGTAGCGCCAGCTCCAAGGCAAGTTGCCCATTACTGAAGCATGTCGCCAGACCACCCGGCAAATAACAACTATTGCGGACATAGCCCACCATCATTGCCCGATCTACGGCCCAAGCGTAGTCACCGTTAACGAAGCGCAGCAGACCTGATCGGCAGTAGGTACTGGGTAAGGGATGACGGCTATCAATGGGTTTGCATTCGATGAAGATAGCTGCGGGAACCGAGTTATGGGTTGGGATATAACCACGCAACGGGCGAAATGTCAGATCAGGTTGCTTGTCCAGATGCTTGCCATCAAAATTCCGAACATTTCCCTCTCGAACCGGGGTCTCGAATTTCGACATCCCCAATACAGCAGCATCTCCGGCTGCATGGATTTCACCGAGAATCATGTAAAGGCGCTCGGTAATCTCATCCTCAGTGGCGCCGCATATCGAAAACTGACCTCGCTGATCGTCCTGCACTAATTCACGCCATGCCATGGCAAGCGTGTTCTGCACAACTGTCAGCAGAGAAGGGGCGATCGAAACAGGCGCGAGCGCTGGAGCGGGACGCATCCAGCTTCGTGTCATCAGACCACTCATGCGTTGGCACGCTCCTCTAACAGAGCACCGTGTTCCCAGAGAATATCTGAGGCCAACAGCCGTGCCTGGGTCGGCGTCCAGTAGCGGCGTCGGTCCAACAAGCCAACAACAACTAGCGGCCGATGGGAATCAATGATCGTGATACGGCTGACAGCTAGATCGTCTGCATGCGAAATCCAAGCCGAAGGCAGCTCTTCAGGCAAGGAGCAGTGCCCCAGGCTAACCGCGATGAATTTCCAGGGCAGTTTTCTATCGCCAACAAATTGCCGGACGTGAACCTGATGCCCACTTGCCCCCAATACTCCAGACAGTTCTTGTGCCAAGCGGCTACTGAATTGCTCCACCGCATCCGTACCGACAGGATCAGAGGCAAATTTTCTGACGGCAGGGAAAGGCGAACGTGTCGTCAGCGCATCGCGTATGGTTTCCTGATCGAAATGGCCGAGGCCATAAATTGCCGCGACGGTTATATCTAGCTCTAACCAATCTGGTTTGCCTGCCAGTAGCCCAGCCACACAACGATCAACTCGTTTGCGAGTATTCGCGTCTAGCTGCTCCGGTGCGACAAACGGGAACTCCTTCACATCATGCAACTGCAACAGTTCGCGCTCAAAACCAAATCTTGCACTCGTCATCAGCGACCAGTATTCAAATAGACTGCTGTGCACCAGCACAAGCACGTACTTGGCTAGAAACTCTCCATCCGAATGGTTGGCCGCCGAGAAACCATAATACGATCTCGAATAGGCTAGATCGAAATTGCTATAGAGAGCCCTGCCTTTTCCTCGATTTGTCCGGAATCCTTCGCGAATCAACACTAGGGGGGCTTTATATTGTTGTGGCTCCCTAGGCCTCTCAAGCCCCTGAGGTGCATAGGGAGGTAGCGCTTCAACCTGAACCGCAAAGGCGTGTTTAGCATATTGCGCCCCCAGTTTCGGTAATGAATCGAGAAACGAATCGTCGTTTGAACGATTTCCTGGAATATAGCCCTGTCCGCGCAACAAACCTCGCTCTGGAATCCAGTATTTACCAAGGGAGCATGGGGCACGTTCACGAATACGCTGAACGATGGCGACATCAAGGGCGGTTCCCCGATACAAGGTCTTGATCAGAGCAGCCTGCTTGGCAACCAAGGCCAGTTCGATGGGCACCGCATCACCGGCATCAATCCGCATGCGCCCCTTTTCGCTGAGTTCAGGCTCATCATCGGGACTAAGCAGAACGAACTGATCCCCTTCTTGAGGGACGCGGTTGTCGGCGAACAGCAGGCAGAAAGGCTGATCGACATTGGGCCAAACCTTGGTCTGGCGAATGGAGGCGCCATTCAGAATACCGGTGATCGACAAGGCTTGGAAAAGCGCACGGCGCGCGGCGAAGCCGGCTGGCGACATCTTGAACAGCCAGCGCCCCGCCAAGGCCAGTGCGATACGCCCTCCGGGCTTTGCCCAATCCATTGCCCCCCATACGAAAGGCAGATCGGTGACCTGATCCGGATTCTTGTAGGTACGCGAGATATTGTCGAGACCTCGCCTGGCGGCAACAGCACGACAACGAGTTGTAAACACCCTGTCAATTGCTGCATAGGCCGGCTTGAGGTTGGTCCATGGCGGATTACCGATGACCAGATCGAAAGTCGAGCGGTGTTGCTCAGACACATGATCCCCCAAGCTGCCAGCCATTGGACGGATAGAGGCCGGATCGGAATCCGGGTCGGCAACATCAATCAAGACCCTCCCCTCCAGCTTCCGGAACGTCAGCTCTTCAACAGGTGTCGGATCGGGATCCAGTTCCAGCGCGGTAAGGTACAAGGCCAGAGCTGCAAGAGTTCGTGCATGAGGGTTAATGTCGAAACCGACCAATTGCTCGTTCAGTATGTTCCTCAGTGTCGAGCGGTCCGGACGCCGGCCTGTCTCGGCAAAACGCAGTTCGGCGAGCTTGCGAAAACAGGCAACGAGGAACACACCAGCGCCACATGCCGGATCGAGCACCCGAGCGGACGCACCGGCCGGGTGCTGATGAAAGGCTTCCTCAACCATGTACTCGGCTATATGCGAGGGGGTGTAATACACACTGGTTTCACGACGAGCTTCGGCCTCGAAGTGGCACATCAACTCCTCATACGTCTCGCTCAAGAGACCAATCGGTAGGTGGTCAAAATCCAGATCGCCCCAGTTCAAGGGACGCTGCGAAGCACCTGGAGCACACGGCATATCGAGACCAAGGATGGCTTCGAGCGGGCGAGTAAGACGTTGCCCATAGTTCTGAAAAAGATCGCTGAAATACTCGTTGTAATTCGGATTTGGCAACCGCAGCAGGTCGCCGTTGAAGGTCCTATCCAGCCAAGCATTGGTTTCTGCCAAGCTTTCTTGGCTTGCGAAACACATTTCCAGCGATTGTGCACTGGCTGAAATGGCTGGTAACTGGTGAGGCCTAATAATTCCGCGCCCCATCAAGTAACGGAAAAACAAAGCGCGGCCAGTCAGGGCAATGCTCTCATCAGTTGAAATGCCAATCGCTTTCAATTCCTGACTAGCATTGGTCATCAGCCCAAACAGTACGTTACGCAGCAGAAGCCCAGACGGCGCTGCGAGATTTTCTCCATGCACGAGTCTTGCAACCAAGCCAACGGCTTCGGGCTGACTGGAAAGGAAAGATACAGGCTTGGAAACAGGGTCTGGTTGGAGATCAGTAGCGTAAATATCCAACCTGCCGGGTCGCAGTACACCTAACCATGCTGGCTCCCCACGCATGGCCAACTTGCGGCGTAGTTCGGCAATGTCTCGAGAACCGCTGGATGAGTCGCTCAGACGCGCAGCATCAATTACATAAAGCAGCGCTTGGGCGTTGTCTTCGACAACGGTATCCACGAGGGGATTTTGCTCATCACGCACAAGGTCGACATAGCGCAATAGACGAGGGTCATCTTGGCGATGCAGTTCGACGCACCCCGAGGAAGGTGCACCAAAATCGCCGAGGAAAGCGGAGACTGTATTCATCAGGCCATTGCAAGCACGTCAGTAATCAGCGCTAACTCTAGTTGCGGAGGCGCAATTCCGAGGAACACATTGATGCGTTTACGCTCCTCTGCCATATCCAGAACCCAGCCGGATTCGCCGATTGCACTTGCAGCTTCGATCCTGCATGCCATTCCATCAGAAAGACGTACGAAAACCCATTCGGCCGGGCTCGCAGCCCTTGGCTCTGACAAATACCGATGAACGCCCCCAGATAGTCGCCCCAGTAGTCGACTCTTGACGCAAAAACGATCCTCCAGCGTTTGTAATACAGCCATGGTTAGCAAGTCTGCAATATCGAAGCGACGGGCACTTCGTTCCATGGTTTCCATTTCGGAAAACGGAGGGAGTTGTGTCCACCCTTGAACACGGGAACGGCAAGTGCCGCCCAGGGCACTACATACATCCTTGACTGTAAAGGAAAGAGACTGAGCCATATCTGCCTAGAAAACCGTTCAAATCTGCTTTCATTTTAGAACAGATCATGAGCAACGTACAGAAACCTATGCCAACGAACTTAACTTGTCGCGTCAATCCGAATCAAACCTCCGCAACCGCCATCTCCGCATTAAAACAGAGACCTCCACACCGGCCATCTTCTCACCCCTCCACCGGCAACGCCGTCTTGTACTTGATCTGCTTGATCGCCACGCTGGAGCGGATGTTCGACACGTTGGGGATGCGGGCCAGGCGGTCGACGATGAAGGATTGCAGGGCCTTGAGGTCGGGGACGACGACGCGAAGCAGGTAGTCGGAATCGCCAGTCATCAGGTAGCACTCCATGACTTCCGGCCAGGCATCGATGGCCGCTTCGAAGACCTGTAGCGCGCTGCCGACCTGTTTTTCCAGGCTGACCTGGATGGAGGTGGAGACGTCAAGGCCGACGGTTTCCGGGTCGAGCAGGGTGACGTAGCCGCGAATGACGCCGGCGGCTTCGAGGTCGCGCACGCGGTGCAGGCAGGGGGCCGGCGAGAGGTTCACGGCGTCGGCAAGGGCGACGTTGGTGATGCGCGCGTCGGCCTGCAAGAGCTCCAGCAAACGGCAACCGGTGGCACCCAGCGCCGCGACACTACGTTTATTGCTCACACTAACCGAATATACACAAAACATTGCCCAATATCAGCCAATCATAGCTCACATAGCAATATCTGAAAGTGCCTTGCGGCCTATAGTGTTCTCCATCGGCACACCGAAAACGGACAACGAGGAGAGACAGCATGAGCACAGATTCGACACGGCCCCTGGCCGACGCACGGGCGGATAACGACGCCGAGGAAACACAGGATTGGCAGGCCAGCCTGCAGGATGTGATCGAGCGCGCCGGGGTGCCGCGCGCCGAGTTTTTGGTGGACCGGCTTATCGAGTCGGGCCGCCGGGCGGGTGGCCGATTCCACACCCGCCACACGACGCCTTACCGGAACACCATTCCGGTCGAGGCCCAACCGCCCTACCCGGGCGATATTGATCTGGAAGCCCGCATCACCGCCATCCACCGCTGGAACGCGCTGGCCATGGTGATGCGGGCCAACCAGGCGCACCCCGAACTGGGCGGCCACATCGCCACCTATGCCTCGATTGCCGATATTTTCGAGGTCGGCTTCAACCACTTCTTCCGTGCGCCGAGCGACGAGCATCCGGGCGATCTGGTCTACTTCCAGCCGCACGCCGCGCCGGGTGTCTATGCCCGCGCCTTCCTCGAAGGCCGCCTCTCGGAAGAGAACATGATGCACTTCCGCCGCGAAGTATCAGGCGGCATCGGCAAGGGCCTGTCGTCCTACCCGCACCCGACGCTGATGCCGGGCTTCTGGCAGTTCCCGACCGGCTCGATGGGCCTCGGCCTGCTCACCGCCATCTATCAGGCGCGCTTCCAGCGCTACCTGCAGCACCGCGAGATCATGCCGGCCAACGACCGCAAGGTCTGGGTCTATGTCGGCGACGGTGAAATGGACGAACCGGAATCGCTGGCCGGCATTTCGCTGGCCGCCCGCGAGCAGCTCGACAACCTCGTGCTGGTGGTCAATTGCAACCTGCAGCGCCTCGACGGCCCGGTGCGCGGCAACGGCAACATCGTGCAGGAACTGGAAACCCTGTTCGCCGGGGCCGGCTGGAACGTCGTCAAGTGCCTGTGGGGCAGCAACTGGGATGTGCTCTTTGCCCGTGACACCGAAGGTTGGATCCTCAAGCGCATGGCCGAGGCGGTAGACGGCGAATTCCAGAAATTGTCAGCCACCGACGGCCATTACAACCGCCAGCACTTCTTCTCGCGCTACCCGGAACTGGCAGCGCTGGTCGCCAACATGTCGGACAAGGACATCGACGCCCTGATTCGCGGCGGCCACGATCCGGTGAAGATTTACGCCGCCTACGCCGCCGCGATGAACCATCGCGGCCAGCCGACGGTGATCCTGGCGCAGACGACCAAGGGTTACGGCATGGGCGCTTCCGGCCAGGGCGCCAACACCTCGCACCAGACCAAGAAGCTGGCGCATGACGACCTGCGCCACTTCCGCGAGCGTTTCGGCCTGCCGCTGTCCGACGACGACCTCGACAACGCCCGCTTCTACCACCCGGGCGAGGACAGTCCGGAAGTGCGTTACCTGCAACAGCGTCGCGCCACGCTGGGCGGCTACCTGCCGCAGCGCCGGCAACAGGCGACGCCGCTCGCCCCGGCCACGCCCGACCTGTACACCGCCTTCCACGCCGATTCCGGCGAGCGGACGATTTCGACGACGATGAGCTTCGTCCGTCTGCTCACCAAGCTGATGCGCGACAGCACGCTCGGCGCCCGCGTCGTGCCCATCGTCGCCGACGAGGCGCGCACCTTCGGCATGCAGGACATGTTCCGCCAGTTCGGCATCTACTCGCCCTGGGGTCAGCGCTACACGCCGCAGGATTCCGACCAGCTGGCCTTCTACCGCGAGGACATCAAGGGCCAGATTCTCGAGGAAGGCATTTCCGAAGCCGGTTCGATGGGTTCGTGGATCGCCGCCGGTACCGCCTGGTCGCACAGCAACCAGCCGATGCTGCCGTGCTATATCTTCTACTCGATGTTCGGCTTCCAGCGCGTCGCCGACCTGATGTGGAACGCCGCCGACTGTCAGGCGCGCGGCTTCCTGCTCGGGGCCACGGCCGGGCGCACCACGCTTTCCGGCGAAGGCCTGCAGCATGAGGACGGCCAGAGCCAGATCTACGCCGCGACCATCCCGACCTGCCGCGCCTACGACCCGGCCTTCTCTTATGAAGTGGCGGTGATCGCCGAGGACGGCGTGCGCCGGATGATGACCGACAACGAGCATTGCTTCTATTACGTCACGCTGTACAACGAGAACTACGTGCATCCGTCGATGCCGGCCGGCGCCGAGGAAGGCATCCGCCGCGGCATTTACCTGCTGCGTTCGACACCGCTCGATCACCAGCCACGTGTGCAACTGATCGGCAGCGGCAGCATGCTGCGTCTGGTGCTTGCCGCCGCCGACCTGCTCGAAAGCCGCTTCGGCCTCGCGGTGGATGTGTGGAGCGCGACCAGCTTCGGGGAATTGCGCAAGGACGGCATCGCCTGCGACCGCTGGAACCTGCTGCACCCGGCCGAAACGCCGCGCACGCCGTATGTCACCGAACAACTGGCCAGCCGCCAGGGACCGGTGATCGGCGTCAGCGATTTCATGCGTGCCTACCCGGACCTCATCCGCAACTGGGTGCCGCAACGCTACACCGTGCTCGGCACCGACGGTTTCGGCCGCTCCGACACCCGTGTCGCGCTGCGCGATTTCTTCGAGATCGACGAACGTTACATCGCCCTTGCCGCGCTGAAGAGCCTGGCCGACGAAGGCACGATCCCGCGCACGGTGCTGGTCGATGCCATGGCGCAGTTCGCCATCGATGCCGACAAGCCGACGCCGCTCGGCCACGGGGAGTAAGCCATGAGCCAGATGATTGAATTGCGCGTGCCGGACATCGGCGATTACAAGGACGTGCCGGTGATCGAACTGCTCGTCGCCGTCGGCGACACCATTGCCGTCGATACGGCGCTGGTGACGCTGGAATCGGACAAGGCGACGATGGACGTGCCATCGACCGCCGCCGGGCGGATCACCGAAATCCTGATCAAGACCGGCGACCGGGTCGGCGAAGGCAGCGTCATCGCC
>CAMKYP010000118.1 GCA_946477505.1 uncultured Dechloromonas sp.
GGTTCTGCGAGTTAGTGTCGATCTGGATGGCCCCCGGATGACGAACCGGCTTTGAGATATCCACTAGCCCCATGGGGTGCTGGTATTGTTGCCTTACAGTCAGGGCAGGTTTGCCTACTGTGATGGCTGTATTACGCAGTCGTGATGCCGGTTTCAGGGCGTAATCGTAGTTTTCCGGGTGGACGAATTCATCTAGCCTGACTCGCTGATTGTTCTCGTAGATGCCAGGTAGTTGGCCGTCGGGTCTGGTTTTGGCGTTGGGGCGATCGGCGGGGTTCAGGGTGTCGGGGCCGTAGAGAAGGTTGTTGATGGCATGGATGCTGGCCGGGCCGGGTTTGAGTAGCAGGAACCAGCCGTTGTTGGGACGGTTGTCGATGAGCGTATTGTTGATCAGGTAGAGGGTGTTCTCATTCCATTTGTAGCCTTCGACACCGAACGAGATCATGTGCCCGTTGGTGGCGTAGGGACCTTGTTGGATGATGTTGCCTATAACGTACGCAATTCCCCCGCTGGGGAGATCGATTTCGTAGCTGGCACGACCGGTTTCGTCGGTGAGGCGATTGTAGACAATATGGCTTTCACGGGCGCGGGATTTGACGAGCTGGCCTACATTTGCGTGGTGGGAATAGCTGCCGGTCATGCGAAAGCGCTTGATGCTGCCGACGTAAACATTGTGGGTTTGACCATCGCCATAGCCGTTGCGGGCAAATTCGCTATTTTCGATATCGAGTTCCGACGTTTCGTCGTTGTGGGTGAGGATGCCGTTCTCGTTGTCGAAGAATCCACAGTTGCGGATGACAAGATGGCCTTTTTCAAAGCGGATACCGGCGCCGTTCCTGTGTTCCACCTTGCTGTCGTGGAAGCTGATATTCTCGATCGTGATGCGGCCACCGCGCACAATCCAGATTCCTTTGCGCTCAACGTGGCGCCCATTGGCAAAGAGGCGGACAGGGCCGCCAATGCCGCGAATGGTGAGGTTATCCTGATTCCAGATGGCGACGTCGCCCACGTAGTCGCCGCTGTCGATTTCGACGGAATCACCGTCGCGGGCTACGCGGGCTGCAGCGGCAATCGTGGCATAGGTTTGTCGGGGTCCAACGCGCAGGATTCGCGGGCCCAGGGTTTCGGCCGTGCTGCTGTTATCCGGCGGAGTGACGGTGAGACTTCCATCGGTGCCACGCCGGATTTCACCCAGATAGGTGGGCTCCGGCGGTAGACCATTGTGGGCGCTGGCCGGGTACGGTGGCAATGCAACGAAGCCAAGGAGCAGTAGGCGGGGAAGAAGTGTGTCGGCGAGCCGCATGGAGGCCAATTTAGGCTTCAGGAAAACAGGCGAGCATAGTCGCGCATCATGCCGTTTATGGCAAATGAATCGAGCGCGGTTTGGCGCGCGGCGATGCTGAACTGTCGCGCAAGGTTGGGCTGGCTGTGAAGTTCCCAGAGTGCGCTGGCAAGCGCTTTGTCATCATCTGGAGGGATGAGGCGTCCGTTCTGGCCGTCCTGGATGAGCTTGGGCGTGCCCCCGACAGCGGTGGCGATACAGGGTAAGCCGCTGGCCATTGCTTCTTGCAAGGTGCAGGAAGTACCTTCTGCTTGCGATGGCAGGACAAAACAATCGAGCTGTCGCAGGAGGTCGGGAATGTCGTCACGCGGGCCGGGGAGCCACGCAGCGTCAAGGGCATTGCCTTCGCGCAGGATGCGTTCGACTTCGCCTCGCAGGGGGCCTTCGCCGATGAGGACTAGGCGCAAGCGGTTGATGGCTTCAGGATGTTCGTGACGCAGCCGAACGAAGGCACGGGCGAGAGAGGGTTGATTCTTGACGGTCTGCATGCGCCCGACGGTACCGAGCAGCCAGTGTTTGCCGGGTTGAAAAGGGCACCCGGGAGCAGCAGGTGGGGGACATTCAGCCGGTTGGAAGAGATCGGTATCGACGCCATTCGCAATCAACGAGCGGTGCTTGGCAGGGATGCCGATGGCGCGCTCCAGATAGTCGTTGAGGTCCTCGGAAACGGCGATGTAATGGCTGACGAAAGGCTTGTAGAGTTTTCGGACCTTGATGTAGCGCGGATTCGTTCCGTTCGGATCATGCGCATCCCAGCCATGTTCGGCGTGGATGCGCGACGGAATACGGGCAAGCCAGCCGAGTGGAACGAGTTCAAGCGCAGCAAGGTTGCAGGTATGAAGGACGTCTGGTTTCAGTTGTCTGAGCAATCGGTAGATCTTCGGGTACAGCGGAATGGCGTGCCCTGGTTGTTTGTTCAGTGCTATGAATTGCACATCGGGATGTTCGATGCGTTCCTTGAAGTCGCTGATTGTTGTTAATGAGAGGACGATATGCTCGTAGCGGTCAGCCGGGAGACGGTTGATGACTTGAACAATGACGTTTTCCAGACCGCCAATGGAGAAGCTGTAAACGACGTGGACAATTCGGCGGCGCTTCATGATCAGGCGAAGGTATTGCTCAGAAAGGCATCGAACATGAGAAGCGACCACAGTGGGGCTGAGAAATCCCGTTGGCCACTCTGGTGCTTTTCCAGCATGAAGCGGAGGGTATTGGCGTTGAAGTAACCAGTTTCTGCGAGACGGGGGCCCAGAATGGCATTGCGCGCCCGTTCTGCGAGTGGGCCGCGAAGCCATCGGGCAAGCGGAACCGAAAATCCCATTTTGGGACGATACAGCACATCATTCGGCAAATGAGGTTCCATGGCTTTCTTGAGCAGCCACTTTCCTTCTTGTCCCTTGATTTTCAGGCTCGATGGGAGCGTCGCCAGCCATTCGACCAGTACATGGTCCATCAAGGGTTCGCGTACTTCGAGGGAGTGCGCCATGCTGGCGCGGTCTACCTTGGTGTTGATATCACCAACAAGCCAGGTTTTGTAATCCAGGTACTGGATGATGGCAAGCGGATCGTCCGTCTGAGCCTGATTCGCTTGTTGGCGGAACAAATCCAGGGTGTTGTAGCCGGCCAGTTGCTGCTTGAATGCGTTTGTATAGAGTTGATCACGCTGTTCGCTGCGCTGTAGCGACACTGTACGCAAGTAAGCTTCCACTGGATCGCAGGCGAGGGACTGGAAGGTGGTTTTGGCTCGCAACGGCCGTGGAGCCCAATCGGCTTTAGGGTAGAGTCTTCCGAGGGTGCCAAATAACGGTCGGCGCAGGGCAAGCGGCAAAGCACTGCGGGCGCGTTCTTCCATCATGTGTAGACGGTATCGGCGGTAGCCTCCAAAGCTTTCATCCCCGCCATCCCCGGATAGGGCAACTGTGACATGTTGCCGGGCCAACTGGCAGACTCGGTAGGTCGGAATTGCCGAGCTGTCCGCGTAGGGTTCGTCGTAAAGCCAGGCTAGATGATCAATGAGGTCGAAATCGTCGCTGTCGACAATATCGAGATGATGTGCCGTACGGTAGCGTTCCGCCACCATGGCAGCAAAACTGGATTCATTAAATTTGGGATCCTTGAATCCGATGGCGCAGGTGCGAACCGGGTGGGGCGAAATTTCAGCCATCATCGCGACCACAGTACTGGAGTCCACCCCTCCGGAAAGGAAGGCGCCCAGCGGCACGTCGGCAATCATCCTGAGTTGGATGGATTCCTTGAGATGATGTTCCAACTGGACCAGCGCATCCGTTTCAGGAATAGGATTGTCGAGGCTGAACCGGACATCCCAGTAAGGAATAGGGGCCGGAATGGATTTTCCGCGCCGCACGGTCAGGGTGTGAGCGGGTGGTAGTTTTTTAGCTGTCGAGTAGATACAGCGTGGGTCGGCGACGTACCCGAGTGTGAAGTATTCTTCTACCGCGAGCGGGTCGATTTGACGGCGAAATGCAGGATGGGCAGTGACGACTTTCAGTTCCGAACCGAAGATGAAGGTCCCATCATCGAGGAGGGCGTAGTGTAGCGGTTTGACCCCCATGCGGTCACGGGCAAGAAACAGCGTTTCCTTATTCCTGTCCCAAAGTGCAAAGGCAAACATGCCGCGAAAGCGGTCAACGCAGGCAGGGCCCCAGCTTTCCCATGCGTGTACGATGACTTCCGTATCGCTTCGGGTGTGAAAACGATGGCCAAGTGCTTCAAGCTCTGGGACAAGCTGCTGGAAGTTGTAAATTTCGCCATTGAAGACGACGCAAACGCTGCCGTCTTCGTTGAATAAAGGTTGCTGTCCTGTTGCCAGGTCTATGATCGATAAGCGGCGGTGACCAAGCGCCAGGCCGGGTTCCAGATGAATACCCGCTTCGTCGGGGCCGCGATGCAATTGGATGTCGTTGATGCGGGAAATCAAGTCGCGTGAGTAGTCTTGCTTGCCGCGTGTGTCGAAGAGGCCGGAAATGCCGCACATGTTTATTGTTGTCCTGAGGCGTTTGCCATTTTTTTGATATTTTCCGCGTTGGCTGCAACAAAGCGGGTGAGACGTTCCAAGGCGATTGGATCCATTGGGGTATAAAGGGCCACTACAGCACCGTGATCGCCTTGACCAAGAAGCTGGTTGCGTGCGGTCAAGAGTTTACCTTTGACTGGGCTTGCTGTTGCTTCGTTACCGATCAGATACCAATAGATAGCCATCAGCTGGAGTGGGTTTCCACTGGTTTGTTGGGTGAGGTTCGCAATTTGAACCGGAACGGTTGTGTTACCCACAGCTATTTCACCAGACGATTGCGAGGTGATTCGCCAATCAGAATTCTGGTAGGTTGCTAGCATGTTGGTAGAGGAGATCAGTTTTCGCTGCGGACTTTGATTTTTATATTGTGCAATGTACAGGCCGAGCGGTACGCCCTCAAAATCAACTTGTACATTTCCTTCTGCTGTCGGGTTCTGCCAGTCAGGTTTGAATTCGAAGGCCTTGGCCTTTAGAGCGGGAAACTCTGAAATGGAAAATTGGAGGGTGCGGGTGGGGAGAGTATCGGCGTTAACTGTGAATTGACGGTAGATCAGTGGCCCGGTAACGACGAAGGCTGCCAACAGTGTTGCTGTCTTGGCAAGTACCAAAGATTGCTGGGGGCGGGGAGTGCTGTCGTTAGATATGTCAGTCTCAGTTGTGATGGGGCGCGCCTCTGCCCATCGCATGGAAACGGCAAAAAGAGCACCGATCACCAGTCCAAAAAATACCCAGCCGTAGATCAAATGGTCTACCCCTGCGGCCAATTTGTTACCGGAAAGATGACCAAGCATGACGATCAGGTATGCTCTGAGCCAATTTGCAACGATTGGAACGAGGAGCGCGGCCAGCATGAACAAAAGGCGGCGCTTGGTGCTCGTAAAGTTAAGATAAGCGAAGAGGGTTCCAACCATAAGTGAGGCGATGATGTAGCGAATGCCGCTACATGCTTCAACGACCGACCAGTTGCCAGAAGGAATGACAAACTGCAAACCTTCTCGGTAGACAGGAATACCCGAGACTCGAAGGGCCAGAACGGTGAAGTCGGCAGTCCAATTCATGAGCTTGGGCATCATGAACTCGCCAAATGGTATGGCGAATAGCAAAAAAAACAGCGGGAAAGCGAGCTTTTTGGCAAGCGGGAGACCAATCAGTGAGACGATGGTGACGATAACCATCAGCCCGACCGCTGGTTGGGTTACGGCGTTTACCGCTGCCAACTCCCCCAGTAGCCACAGAAAAACAAGCGGAATTGCGAGAAACGTCAGGAGATAACTGGGTTCGGGGGAGTGTTTGGAAAGTTCCTTGCGCTCACTCCAGACCAGCCAAAGGGCGATGGGAAGTACCGCATAGCCATGTGCATAGGTATCGGAGGTATCCCAGAGGTTGACGATGCTACTGAAGGTATCCAGATACCAGTATCCGAGCCACAAAAACAGCAAAAGGGAAGTGGCAATGACAGCCGTCCAACTGAGGGAGCGAGGTCTGGCGGGAAAATTCAACAAGGGATCCTCAAGAGGAGGGCAAGTAAGGCCCAATTATGCCGATTTGATTATCCCAGTTGTAATCGCTGTAGATGCGCAATCTGGCGTTTTCTCCAGCAAGCTGAGCGATCTCAGGCGATTGAATGAAGTCGTCAATGATTTTTGCATAGTCGTGCGGAGTTGACGCGCGCGGTAGTTCAGAATCGGGAAAGTCGCTGAATACTTCATCGCATTGTTTGTCCAAGACGACCGGTTTGCCCATGGCCAAGGCCTCAAGGACTTTGTTTTGCAAGCCGCGGGAGGTTTTGATCGGGGCAACGATTATCCTTGCATGTTTCAAATAGGGGCGGACATCGTCAACGGTACCCGTGACCGAGACATGCTGACTACCAAGGGCTTGGAGTTCTGAAGAAGGGGAGCGCCCGACAACATAAAAGCGGATACCCGGATGGCGACTGACCAACAAGGGCACAACTTGGTATATAAACCACTGAGCTGCCTGATCGTTGATCCAATAACTCATGGTGCCGGTGAATACGATCGGGATTTCATCTTCGGCATAAGGCGATGGGAGTTCGTGCCTGGCGTCGAAGTAGGCAGTGTCAACGCCATTCCGAATCACACCAACGTGGAAAGCGTTCTCTGGCGATAATCTGCAAAAAGCGCGTTTTTCTTCTTCGCTGACGAAAAAGGTACGAGTTGATTTCGCAGCGATTCGGCGTTCGTAATTGAGAAGAACTTCACTTTCTCGAGAAAATAGCCATTTCATTACCCCGCGCTGGGTTTTTGAATAGGCTTTCCATTTGAGTGAATCAACATCAACGAGGTCCAGAAAGATTGGCAAGCGTGTCTTTGTTTCGACGTATTGAGCCATCCCTGAACAAAAAACGATTGCGGCTTCAATGTTGTGATTCTGGATCGTTTCGGATACCCAGCGTTGCATTTTGGCATCACGAAAGTAACGGACTGTTAGAGGGTCACCAGACAGCAAGCCATTGAGTGCTCGCAGGCGGGCTGCTACTGGAAACAGTTGAATTGCCTTGATATCTGTACAGAATTCCTGCAGGGCCGGGAGATAGCTTAGATCGGCAGCATCGTCGACGAATGTTCCCAAAAATACCTTGTGATCTCTGGATAGGTATTTTAGAAGGTGAAAAGAGCGAAGCTTGTCACCTTTGTTGGGCGGATAAGGAATACGGTGAACAAGGTACAGCAGATTTGCCATGTTCAGCCGAGATTACGCACAAGATACGGGCCAATGGCATTGGCAACGGGGATCGGCAAGCGTTGCCACAGCGCGATGAACAGACGGTATTTAGGATTCATCGGATTGTTTTGGGGAATGCCATCGCGATTCAGCAACACGTACTCGTAATTCAGTTGCTGGGCTTCGAATTCCCACAGTCTTTTGAATTCGAAAGATCCTGTTCCTTTCTTGCTGCGTCCGAGATCGAAAATGTGGCATCCGCGTGTGGCTGCACGCTTCATGAGCTCCCAGTACTTGAGGTCGTTAGCCGCCAGATTTCGCGCGGACATTTTTTCTCCCGCGTAGTAGGCCATTACGCGATCCCGGAAATAAAACGAAAGAATGGCTGAGACAGGTGTTCCGTCCTTTGTGCGGATAGTCAGAATTTCGCACTTATCCTGAAAGACACGTTTCAACTCAGAAAAGTAGCGCTTGGGTAGTGCCGGAGTTCCGTGGTCACGAACATTTTCAGCATAGATAGGGAAAAATTCATCGACGCTGTCATCCTGCGTAGCATACAAGCCGAGCTTGATAGCTTTTCGCACCATATTACGGCGCTTCTGCGGGATGCAAAGCATCTTCTCGTCAAGAACACTCGGGATTGTCCTTACAAACGTGACGTAGAGATCCTGTGTCGGCCAATCAGGATGCTTGGGCTGAATATTGCGAAACTCTATGTGCTCCACGCCAAGTTGCTTACCCAGATCGATTGCCGCCTGCTCCAGTGCTTGCGAGGCTTTAGGCGTAGTTGCAGCAACGCCTCCGTAAACGGCAAAAGGCAGGGCAACGAGTGCATTCCCAAACAGTCGGCTATTAACGTGCGCCAGCGGGAGGACGCCAACAATTTGGCTCTCGGTTTCCGCATACAAGAAATAGCATCGATGATGGAAAACACCGGAAATCAATCGTTGCCACCCAGACAGATGAAAGAACGTGGCATCGGGGCAGCTTTCTACAAAGCTATCCCAAACTTGCGCCTTGTCGGCGTCATCTTGCTGAAGTTGCTGGACAATCATTGGCGAGACATTGGGTCAAGATAGATATGATCCATTCTGCCCCATTTGAAATCTGTCAAAAGACGACGTAGTTTCCCTTCCATTTTGTCCAGATTTACGTAATGACGAAACTTGGTTTTTGCGCTGACCCCTTGGACACGCGGTTGGTTGGCATCGATTTCCCAAGGGTGGAAGTAAAACACCGCGGATAAATTCTCCGTGGTGTTTATGTGCCGTATCATCCAGGCAGAGATGTTGTAGGGTAGAAGCCGAAAGAAGCCGCCTCCGCTCGCAGGCCAGTTTTTGTCAAACATCCTCAGCGTGGTGGGAGGGATCTCCAACAGGCTGCCCCTTTTGTGAGCATGCCGAGGCGCGTCAGGCATACCATAGTGGTCATGCTTGACTGGGTAGATGCTTGAGCTGTAGAGGTAACCGGCACGCTCCAGGCATTCGAATGCCCAAAGATTATTTTCCCCAATTGAGAAACTCGGGGCGCGATAACCCTTCACAGCGATGCCCGACAAATCCTCAAGAACAAGTTTTGCGACGTGGATATCGGAGTAGAAACTCTCCGGGGTTTGGTCACTGGCTCGCTCATGACCATAACCATGACTGGCGATTTCATGACCGGCGGAAACGATCTGGCGAACGATGCCAGGATAGCGCTCCGCGATCCATCCAAGCGTAAAAAAAGTCGCTTTGGTTGCGTGCTCATCGAGCATGGCGAGAATGCGGTCAATATTCTGCTCAACGCGGCATTCCCTGCTACTCCATTCGCTTCTGGGCACGTGAGGTGCCAATGCCGACACCTGGAAATAATCCTCGACGTCGACCGTCAGCGCATTAACAGGGGAGGCAGACATATCAGGCAGTTGCTACAGATCTGGCTATTAACCAACTACTTAGATCTTCTGCGATTCGTTGTGCCGCACGACCATCCCAAAGTTCGGGGATGCGTCCGCGCTTGCCGTTTCCAGAGAGGGTTTCTTCGGTCATGCGACGAATGAGCGGAATGTCACGCCCGACCATGGTATTGGTGCCCTGTTCAACCGTGATCGGCCGTTCTGTATTCTCACGCATGGTGAGGCATGGAACCCCCAGCGCAGTGGTTTCTTCTTGCAGACCGCCAGAGTCTGTAAGCACAATCCGAGCGGAGGCCATCAGGCCAAGCATTTCGAGATAACCCTGTGGCGGCAGCATGATCATGCTGGGCGTATCAATCAGTTGCTGCAGGCCAAAACGTTCGATGTTGGTCTTGGTGCGCGGGTGTAGCGCGAATACCAGCGGTAGCTTCTCGGAAATTCTTCGCAGTTCGGTCAGAAGCGATGAAAGGGTATCTGCATGATCGACATTGGACGGGCGATGCA
>CAMKYP010000119.1 GCA_946477505.1 uncultured Dechloromonas sp.
CATGGCTCCATTCTCTCAGGTAATGGAGCCTCCTCAATTCCCGGGGCGATTCACACACCATCAGCGCAGCAAATCTACCAAGCCACAACAAATGAACCTGACCTTCATTAAGTGATACGCAAATCGCTATTTTCTAGTAGACTGTCCAAAATTTTGAAAGCACATCACCTCTAGACAGCAGTTAGAGCAGTGTAGTTGTGCTTCACGTAAAGGTGTGCGGGCGCCCCCCAATCACCAACAGAGTCGTCCGATATTTTTAACCTTGAAGTATGGACATCTATTGAGGACAGCAGCAGTGACCAAGATATTGATTGTTGACGACCATCCGGAAATTCGACGGCTACTGAGCATCACTTTCGGGAAAGGGTTCGAGCTACTCGAAGCAGAAGATGGACCTACGGCCCTTGCCTTGGCGCAAAACCACCATCCAGATATCGTCATTCTGGACATTATGATGCCGGGCGATCTGGATGGACTTCAGGTTCTAGACTTAATCAAAGCCGACTCAAATCTCACTCAAACGCGAGTCATCATGGTTACCGCACGCGGCCAAGTCAGTGACTACGAAGAGGGCATGCGCTGCGGAGCCGACGACTATTTCATCAAGCCCTTCAGCCCGCTGAAACTGTTGAATCGCATCAAAGAACTTACTCAATGAGCCATCGGCATGGAAAGCCTTGCTTCCAGCAACAATCCAATTAACGCGAATAGCGACCTTCGTGGTGAGGGGAATATTCCCCTACCTTCATCGGAGTTGCATCTGCAGCTGTGCCAATACGCAAACGACCTGCGGTATCTGCTCAACTCACACGAGCACCTCAATGGTCGGCTGAGCGCCCTGTATCGCCTTTACGCCCAGCTTGACGACACCCACGATGCATTCGAACGCCTGTTCGGAGATGACTGCGATATTCACATCATTACAGACATCGATGGATACATCATGCTCAGTAATCCTGCAGCAAAAGCCATTGCCCCCCGAACCAATCTTTCCGGATCAGCGTTAAGAAATTGGGTTAACGAAAGCGACAGAAGCAGGTTCGACGCATTGCTCAACTCGGTTGTCGAACAAGCAGTTCGTTGCACCGGCGACGAAGAAATCGCACTTCGATGTCTGGCAAGAGAAACAAAGCCAGTCCTGGTTTCAATGCACGTATTCGGTATCGCGGCTCATGATGCGTTCAACGCGCTGCATTGGGTGATGCGACATCCGCTCAAACAAAAAAAACACATCGCCGAGAAAACCGATTTACTACCTTCCTCTTCGCCAGTAAAAAGCCACACGCCCCGGGCAGAAGAGAATTTCTTCAATCAACTTGTCGAAGACCCTGTCACCGGCCTCCCCGGTCGCCAAGCCTTTGAAGAGAAGGTCACGCAAGTACTATCCCAGGCCCAGCAATTGGGTAGCACTTTTACAGTGATGACTGTGGCCATACTGGACCTGGAAAAAATCAGTCAAAAATTTGGCGCTCCAGGCAAAACACGTGTGTTGCAACGGACGGCCGAACAGCTTCGTTACATTCTTAGAGATACAGACGCGATAGCACGAATTGCCGACGATCAGTTCGCAATTCTGTTGAGAGGGGTATCTGGTGACTGGAACATGTCTCGACTTTGCAAGAAGGTTTTGCTGGGCCTAAATCAACAAATAGTGATCCAAGGCAACGAGGTCTATGTTGAGGGTCGAGTGGGCTGCAGCGAGTTTCCACGTCATGGCGCAACCGAACCACTGCTAATCAAGAATTCAGGAATAGCACTGGAGCGTGCGATTTCATCTCAAGGCCTTGAATACGAAATATTCGAAAGGCTGAATCTTGATCAATATCGATGACAAGCTCTTCAGAACCTAGCTCTTCAGAAAATTTTCGGTTGCCAGCGAATAGAAATGAATTCACTTGCCGATCACCTGCTTGATGACCTTTCGGACTTGAACAGCGCCATGGATGAGTTGATTGAGAACATCGGTATATTCCGAACGATTCTCGACAATGCCCCAGTTGGAGTGATCGCCTTCGATCACAATCATTTTGTCAAATGGTTCAATCCTGCATTGCCGCTCATTACAGGACTCCAAGAAGCATCGTTCAGCGGCCTTGATGAGCCTCGGTTTCTAGCACTCCTGTCGTCCTTATTGGATCAGAACGACTTATCGTTGTCCGCTCAGCCAGCAAAACTGGATTTAAATAATTTTCGCCAGGGTCAAAACACTCTCGACTATTTACCGACGAACGTAACGATTGCGTTGGCAGGTAGAACATCTCGGAGCATTAACCTGAGCCGCCGAGAGACCAACGCCAGCAAATTACCAGTTATTTACTTCATTCGTGACGTAACCGAGGAGATCGCAAGCGAACGATTGAAGAGTGAGTTTTTGGCTATTGCCGCACATGAATTGCGTGGCCCGATGTCCAGCATATTGGGGTTCTCCGAGATATTGCTGAACCTGTCGCCTTCCAAAGAAGAAGAAACCGAGTACTTGGGCTTTATCCATGAGCAGACACTTTTAATGACACAAATCATCAATGAACTTCTTGACCTATCAAGGATTGAAGCAAGACAGGGCATTGATTTTGTGATAACAGATGTTTTCTTATTTGATCTGATTTCTGAGACTGCGAAAGCTTTTCAACCACCAAAAGGCAGGGAACCCGTACGCATCAAGGGCGATAAGAGGGATCAGGTGATTCGTGGAGACTACGCCAAACTCACCCAGGTACTAAACAACATCATCTCCAATGCTTACAAATACTCTCCAGACAACAGCCCTGTCGAAATTGAAATACTCTCTGGTAACAATACAAACAACACTCATAAGGTCGGTTTCTGCGTAACTGACCAAGGAATCGGAATGAATGCCGAGCAAACCAGACGAATATTCGAAAAATTCTACCGAGCTAATCCCGCATCCGACACGCCGGGAACGGGGCTTGGAATGAGCATTGTGAAAAAAATCATCGATCTCCATAAAGGAGAAATCAAGATCGTCAGCAATGTTGGCAGCGGAACCTCCATTACTGTTTTATTCCCACAATAAATATCACGGCCCCCTTCAAGCATAAACTGAAATGGCTGCAGCCCCCTCCCCAACCTCTCCATTTGATCAGTTCGCCATTGGCGAACTATGCCCACTCGGGGTTGTCGTCCTTGATAACCAGGGATCAATTGTTTTTGTCAACGATCTATTTCAGGAACTGACCGGTCTGTCAGTGGATCAATTGATTGGCAAAAGTGAACATAAGCTCAACCAATCCTTTTCCCAAATAAGCGCCCCTTCTACAGGCCACTCCTATTTTTCCTGCAGTGAGACGACTGGCTCAGTCATAACATTCAAGGCAAAGCCATCAAAAAGATCATTGTTTGAAGGGCACTGTTCATTTCGCTCAAACGCAAACCCTTGTGGGTGTATTTTTGCGATTCATGCACCAGAAATCCGATACATCCGCCGAACAATGCGGTCGAAATCGACGCCAGAAACAGGTATTACACGCATCCTGTTTTTCGAGCATATCCCTGATTTTCAGAAGCTGGAGAATCTGAAGAAGGAATTCATCGTTAACGCCGGTCACGAGTTCCGTACCCCATTGTCCCTGATCATCGGCTACGCCGAAATTCTCCAGTCCTACGAAGCCGACGAGGGAAGTAAGGAGTGGATGCTGGCAAGTATTCTCAACAACAGTCGAACACTCTCCGAGCAGATCGACCAAATGCTTGATCTGGCAGCGATCGATGCTCGTATTCACTCCCATACGATGCTCGACACGATTGACATATTGCAGGTGCTGGTGGGCCTATGTGCCCGATTCCAGTACCCCAACGATACTCGTCGCCCCACCCTTACAACCACGCTGACCAGCCACCAAGTCAAGGGCAATACCCAACTGCTCACAAAATGCTTTAACGAATTGCTCAGCAACGCTTTCCAATATTCGTTTGGTCAGGGTGCCATACAGTTAACTGCAAGTACCGACAATGCAGGCTGTTGCCAAATCAGGATTGAAGACAGCGGAATTGGCATGACTGCTGAAGAGGCAAAGCTATCGATCTCACGATTCTGGCGTGCCAACAAAGATGGTAGCAATCCAGGCATTGGGCTTGGGCTTTCGATCGCTAAGGAAGTTATCAACTTGCATGGAGGAGAGCTCTATATCCGCAGCGCCCCCGGCAAGGGAACCTGTATCACCGTTCTACTCCCCCCGCTCCTATGAATCCGTTGATCGAAAACCTGTTCGACCATCTGGGGGATGGGGTCATCGTTATTGCCGAGGACCAACGAGTCAAATTTTCCAATCGTGCAGCCCAGGATCTGATGAATGCGCTACCAGGCGCCAGACTCGGCAATCAGGTTATTGCCTCATCCTTGAACGAGCTTGCAGTGGGGAGACTGCGGCTTCCGATCGAATTGCCAGCAAACTTTGATTCATTAAATCGCTCAGACAAACTGCGTACTTGGCTGATGCATAGCCCTGTCAAAAACGAATTTGTGATTATCGTTCGTGATTTCAGCCAACAGGAACAAGCCAGCAAGGCTCTGGGTAATTTGAGGCTACTCTTGAATAACGCATGCCGGGACAAGCTGGACCATTTCCTGGTCACCATGCAGGCTATTCTGGCTGAAACCCGCTCTGCCGGCTACGCCATGCCAGAGCTTGAAACCTTGGCGGGCGAATCGGTTAAGCATGGAAAAAGTTTGCTGGATGCCCTGCAACTTCTATTTGACTGGGCCCACATTGAAAAAAATGCGGATGTGATTGGCAGTGACCGAGTTCACCCGACTGAGTTACTTGAAATCGTTCTGGATGACCTTCGCCCGTTAGCCCGAGAAAACCACATCGCACTCTCTGTCGACACGAATAGTTGCGCCCAAACTGTCTTGTACGGCAGCCGAGTTTGGTTCATTCGATCCATCAGTGAATTTGTTCGATTCGCGATCCTGAACAGTCGGGAATTCAGTCAACTGGAAATCACGCTTCAGAAGAACAAAAGCTCGTTCCAGATCGTTATTCGCAACCCCGAGCTCAGTATCCAGGCATCCCACCGGGGCTTGCTGGCACAACACGGCTACAGCACCGACGACACTGATTTTTCAACCTTAAGCCTGCTGCTGAGCAAGCTTATCGTTGAAGCTTATGGTGGATCTGCCGGCCTGATTTTTGTCTCTGGTGCCGAACAACTATTTCTTCAATTTCCCCTTTCAGCCCCCGGGGCACGACTTCGCAACGCTACTCAAGAACAGTGCGAGCTACTTGCACAGGACATCGCGAACCTGATGAGACGTGGTGCTCACCCTTCGTTCAATCCTAATTATTAGAGGCAAGAGATGATGAATGAAAAACTGCTCATCGTAGATGACAACGGCGATCTTCGACGCATGCTACGGATTTCGCTTGGCTACGGAAAATACAAGATGTATGAGGCGGCGACAGGTGCTGAAGCAATGCAGATTGCCCGAGAACAACATCCGAATGTAATGCTTCTCGACGTCATGATGCCTGGCGAACTGGACGGCTTTCAGGTCTGCGAAATGATCAAGAATGATCCCGACCTCAAGGATATATTTGTCATCATTCTGACAGCTCTTTCCAGTGTTGGAGATCGTTCTGAGGGCAACCGCGTAAAGGCAGACTTCTACATGCCAAAGCCGTTTAGCCCCTTGCAACTCATTGAAGTAATCGAGACCCGTCACAAGTCCGCCTCACGTCCGATCGGAGCCTGAGCATGAGCACTGATAACAACTGGCAAGATGACTGGGCCGGGTCATCACAACGATGCGAACAAATCAAGGTGCTTGGAAACGTGCACCTTCTCGACATGTCTGAGTATCAGGCCAAGGATTTGCTGGGGCAACTTGAGCAAATCACCCAGGACTTCCTGAGGGTCTACAAACTACTCGCAGCCCATCGAACCGCCCAAACAGAGGGGGTGATGCGGCTGCTCCAGTATTTTCCATTAAATGAGTATTCACACATAGATCAACGCCGCGCCAACACGCTTGGCCAAATGGCGGAGCAGATTGCCCGTGAATGCGGTGCAGATGACGCAGTGTGCACCATGTTGCGCTACGCGATCCCAATGTGCGATCTCGACAAAGCAGATATTGATACTGACATTGAAAAGCTGCTTCGTACCGCTCAGGAAATACTGCGGCACGTGAATGAAAACTACGATGGCACTGGATTCCCGAATCAACTAAAGCGGGAAAAAATACCCCTGAGTGCGCGAATTGCCACCGTCGTTCAAGGCTTTTATGCCTATGTTTCACCCAAGCCCTTCGGATTTGAAATGAGCCAAGAGGAAGCGCTTGGCGCCATGCGTAAAAACGAAGGTTTGCGCTACGACCCTGAAATACTTAACAGCTTGGAGCGAGTCATTCGCACGAGTGACGAGGCTCAAACTGCCTAGCACCATTCCTATGAAAGTCCCCCATCAGTTCGTCATTCACTCCCATGCTGGAATACCAACCATACAACAAATCGGAATCCAGCCAACGCGGGGATGAAATCCTCAAAAAGCCAGTGTTTCCTTAACTAACCGTAAAAAACATTTCTAGCATTTGCAGATTTCATCGTGACCCGCTCAAAGCTTATCGACCTCCTGACCCAACGATTCCCGCAATATTCTCGCCAAGATGTCGACGTTTCTGTCAAGGAAATAATCAATGGGCTCTCAGATGCAATGAAAGAAGGAAGACGGATTGAAATACGCTGGTTTGGCAGTTTCTATCTCAAATACCGAAAAGAAAGAAGGGGAAGAAACCCAAGAACCGGAGAAAGCGTTCAGATACCCGGGAAAAACGTTCTAAATTTCAAGGCATCCAAAGAACTTCGGCTGTGCGTGAAAGAAATTAATCAAAGTGAATTGCCCCGTGTTTCCTAGAAGCTTTTTGCTTTAAGTGAATACATGTTGACGCGCACTGAAAAGTACCCGGATTTCGAGGTATCTGCGCGCTGAAAATTACCCAGGGTGATTAACCTTCGCCGTTCCGTTTTGGAGCGGGGAAACCGAGGAGATGATCACCATGAATTTGCTGGGAAAAGTAAGAAGACTGCATTATCGGGACGGGTTAAACCTGTCGGAGATCGAGCGTCGAACTGGGCTCACGCGGAAGACGATCCGGAAGTGGTTGAAAGCGCCGGAAGGCCTTGAGCCGAACTATCGGCGAAAGGTCGTTGAGACCAAGATTGCGCCCTTTGCCGAGCGGCTCATCAAGATGTTGGAAACGGATGCGCGTCGCCCCGTGCGAGATCGGCGCACCGCCTTGAAGCTCCACGCCGAGTTGAAGCTGATGGGCTTTGACGGCGATTACAGCCGGGTCACCGAGTTCATCCGCCACTGGCGGCAAGGTGGCGGCGCTGCCGTCACCAAAGCGTTTGTGCCCTTGCAGTTTGCCCCGGGAGAAGCGCACCAGTTCGACTGGAGCGAAGAGCATCTGGTCATTGGCGGTGTGTGGCGCAAATTGACGGTGGCCCACCTCAAGCTCTGCTACAGCAAGACCTTCGTCGTCCAGGCGTATCCGGCCCAAAGTCACGAAATGCTGTTAGATGCGCATGCCCGGGCCTTTGCCGCATTGGGAGGTATACCGCGCCGGGGTATCTACGACAACATGAAGACGGCCGTGGACAAGGTCAAGAAAGGCAAAGCCCGAGTCGTCAACACACGCTTTGCGGCGATGGCCTTGCACTACCTGTTCGACCCGGATTTCTGCAACGTCGCCTCCGGATGGGAGAAAGGCGTCGTCGAGAAGAACGTGCAGGACAGTCGTCGGCGTATCTGGCAAGAAGCTGCGAAAGAACGGTTCGGCAGCTTCACCGAACTGAACCTGTGGCTGCTGGCACGCTGCCGGGTGCTGTGGCAAGAACTGCGTCACCCTGAGTACGATCTGACGCTCGCCGAAATGCTCGAGCAGGAGCAGCCGCATCTGATGCCAATGATCGTCCCGTTTGACGGCTACGTCGAAACTCTCGGCAAGGTTTCGAGTACCTGCCTGGTCACCTATGACCGCAACCGCTACTCCGCCCCGTGCGAACTGGTCGGTCAGATGGTCGGTATGCGCGTCTATCCGGAAAGGATTGATCTGGTGGCCCACGATGCCGTGGTCGCCAGTCACCTGCGCAGTTTCGGAAGGACCGAAACCCGCTATGACTGGCAGCACTACATTCCGCTGATCGAGCGCAAACCCGGGGCGTTGCGTAACGGCGCTCCCTTTGCCGATATGCCAGCGCCGATGCAGAAACTGCGAGGATTGCTGCTCAAACGGGAAGGCGGCGACCGGACCATTGCCAAGGTGCTAGCGGCCGTCCCACACCATGGATTGGATGCCGTGTTGGTCGCCGTCGAACTGGTGCTCGAATCGGGCAACCCGAGTGCCGAGCACATCGAGAACGTGCTGCACCGGCTCAAAGCTGCACCACCACCGCCTCAGGTTGAATCCAACCTGACCGTCGAAGAAGCGCCGGTGGCGGACACCTACCGTTACGACCGTCTGCGTCCGGAGGTGAGCCATGCGTGACATCACCGCTGAACTCAAGGAACTGAGACTGTACGGCATGGCCGGCGCCTGGGAAGAGGTGGCTGCCGACGAGAACGGCGTCGGCGTGCAGACTTCACAATGGCTGATTGAGCATCTGCTGCAAGCCGAACACACGGATCGGCACATGCGTTCGGTTCGCTACCAGCTGTCTTCGGCAAAATTCCCGGTGCATCGTGATCTGGCTGGCTTTGACTTTGACCAGTCGAAAGTCGACAAGAGTTTGATCGACGAACTGGCCACGATGGCCTTTACCGAACAGGCGCACAACGTCGTGTTCATTGGCGGCACAGGCACCGGCAAGACGCATCTGGCCACGGCATTGGGAGTTGCTGGCATCACCCGCCACAACAAGCGGGTGCGCTTTTACTCGACGGTGGATCTGGTCAATCTGCTGGAACAGGAGAAAGCGGCAAGCCGGGCTGGACGACTAGCGTTCTCATTGCTGCGCATGGACCTGGTCATTCTCGACGAATTGGGCTACTTGCCGTTTAGCCCGTCAGGCGGAGCCTTGCTGTTTCACCTGCTGTCGAAACTCTACGAGCACACCAGCGTGATGATCACGACAAACCTGACCTTCGGGGAATGGGCCAGTGTCTTCAACGACGCCAAGATGACGACCGCGATGCTCGACCGACTGACGCACCACTGCCACATCGTGGAAACCGGCAATGAGTCGTATCGGTTCCGGCACAGTTCGACGACGGCAAAATCCAGGATCAAGGCCCGGGAGCAGAGCAAACGCGGGATAGTGGCCGAGACTGAGCCGTTCTGAGCGGCCGCCGCGAGGGGAAATCCGCTACGGGCTCCGCCCTGCGCGGCTTCCCCCTCGCAAATCAGGGTTCCGTGCGAACGCAACACATGGGAAAAACGGAGGTGCCGACGACTATCCTTGCGCTACACTTGTTACCAGCCGCAACAATGACGAGCGGCTAAAGTC
>CAMKYP010000120.1 GCA_946477505.1 uncultured Dechloromonas sp.
TGGTCGCCAGATTGCTGCCGGCCCATTCAAGGTCGGGATTCTCGAGGCTAACCGCGAACGACATCTCGGTCTCGACGCTGTCGACGCCGAGCAGCGCGAACAGGGCGATCAGGTTGGGATAGGTCTTCTCGTTGAAGACCAGGAAACCGGTGTCGACGGGGTGCGTCTTGCCTTCCAGGGTTACGTCCACCGTATTGGTGTGGCCGCCGAGATACGATCCGGCCTCGAACAGGGTGACCTCGTGCCGGCGCGAGAGCAGCCAGGCCGAGGCCAGGCCGGAGATGCCGGCGCCGATGACGGCGATGCGTTGGGCTTGCATGCGGGGCTCCTCAGGCGTTGCAGCCGTACAGCTCGGCATAGGCCGAGTGGTTGTGGATGGATTCGAAATTCTCGGAAGCGACCTTCCACTGGCCGATGCGCGGCTCGCGCATGAGGCGCAGCGCGATGTCGCGCACCAGGTCCTCGACGAATTTCGGGTTGTCGTAGGCGCGCTCGGTGACCCATTTTTCGTCCGGCCGCTTGAGCAGGCCGAATACCTCGCACGACGCCTCTTCCTCGGCGATGCGCAGCAATTCCTCGATGGCGAGCGGTGCGCGCAACTCGACGTCGAGCGTGATCAGCGAACGCTGGTTGTGCGCGCCGTAGTCGGAAATCTTCTTCGAGCACGGGCACAGGCTGGTCACTGGCGCCGCGACGCGCAGGCGCAGGCTCGGCGCGCCCACCTCGGGCTGTTCGGCCATCAACACAACGTCGTAGTCGAGCAGGCTGGCAACGCCGGAAACCGGCGCCGTCTTGCGCACGAAATACGGGAAGGCCAGCTCGATGCGCCCGCTCGTCGCTTCCAGGCGGCGCAGCATGGTGGCGAGCCAGCTGGTCAGGTCGGCCACCGCCAACGGCGCGCGATTGGCCTCGAGCAACTCGACGAAGCGCGACATGTGCGTGCCCTTGACCTCGGCCGACAGGCCGACGCCGAGACTCAGGCTGGCTACCGTGTCGACGGTGCTGCCGTCGGCCACGACCAGGCGCAGCGGATAGCGCAGGCCGCGCACGCCGACGTGCTGGATCGGCAGCTGGCGGCTGTCGGCGCTTGATTGCACATCGGGCAGGAAAATGGATTCGGGTGCGTTCATCTTGGGTTCCTCAGCGGGCGTTCAGGAATTCATCGATCTTCTTCAGCAGGTCGCGATCGTCCGGCTTGGTGAAGCTGGTGTAGGCCACGACCTGTGTCGCATCGCGATTGATCAGGTACTTGTGGAAATTCCACTTCGGCCGGCTGCCGGTGATCTCGGCCAGCTTCACGTAGAACGGATTGGCGTTGCGGCCCTTGACCACGGTCTTGGCGAGCATCGGAAACTCGACGCCGTAGGTCAGGCGGCAGAAATCGGCGATTTCCTTGTCGCTACCCGGTTCCTGTTCGCCGAAGTCGTTGGACGGGAAGCCGAGCACGACCAGCCCCTGATCCTTGAGGCGGGCGTACAACTTCTCCAGGCCGTCGTACTGCGAGGTGAAACCGCAGTAGCTGGCGGTATTGACGACCAGGATCACCTTGCCCGCGTATTGGCAGAGCGAGACCGGCTTGCCGTCCTGCAGCCCGGCAAAACGATGATCGAGCAGGCTGGGGCAGGCATCACCGGCCGCGGCCGACGCCACGCCGGAGCAGAGCAGGGCGACTATTCCCAACCAGCGCTTCACAAATGCATTCATGTCCAACCACCTCAATTTGTCCTAGACAAAACACGCTTTTGTTCGTACAGTAGTGATCAAAAGAGCACTTGTCAACGGTTTGTCTAGCTTTTGTTCAGGACAAGTTATGAGCACACCAAACTTCAGCATTGCCGCCGTCGAGCGCGATACCGGCCTGTCCAAGGATGTCCTGCGCATGTGGGAACGGCGCTACGGCTTTCCGTTGCCTTTGCGCGACGCGAATGGCGAACGCGCCTATCCGTCCGATCAGGTCGAGCGCCTTCGCCAGATCAAACGCTTGATGGATCAAGGACATCGCCCGGGGAAGCTGCTTGCCCTTCCGGCCGAGGCCTTGGCCGATCTGGCGCCGCGCTATGCCCGCCAGGCTTATAGCGAGGCCGTTACGGTCGATGAGCAGGGTCTCTCCGAGATGCTGGCGCTGATCAAGCAGCACGATGCCAACGGCTATCTGCAAACGCTCCAGCAACGTCTGGCGCGCCTGGGTTTGCAGCGTTTTGTCCAGGACATTGTTGCGCCGCTCAGCCGGCGGGTAGGCGATGCCTGGGAAGACGGGCGCTTCAAGGTATTCGAGGAGCACCTGTTCACCGAACTGAGCAAACGGGTGTTGCGCCAGGCAATTGCCACCCTGCCGCCGACCACCGGTTTGCCGCGCATCGTGTTGACCAGCGTGCCCGATGAGCAGCACGGACTCGGCTTGCTCATGGCTGAAGCGCTATTTGCCCTGGAAGGCGCCGAGTGCATTCCGTTGGGTACCCAGATGCCTCTGATTGAGATTGCCCACGCAGCGCAAGCTCATCGCGCCGATATCGTGGCCCTCTCGTTTTCGACGGCTTTTCCCCATAGACACATTCCGGCGCATCTTGAACAGTTGCGCCGGCTCTTGCCGGACGAGATCGAACTCTGGGTCGGCGGGGGGGGCGTCAGCCGCATCAGTCCGGTGCCTGGCGTGAATGTTTTTTCCAGTCTCGATGATGGGGTGAAAGCCTTGAGCGCCTGGATGAAAGCCCAATCCGCTAGCGGAACGGTTCGGTCAACCTAGATCAACCCCTGCCTCACCCAGCTACCGGAATCGGGGCTGGATGTTCGGTCTGCAGCTCATGCCGCCTTAGCCGCCAAACGCCTTGCGCAAGGTGTCGAAGATGGATTTGAGCGGGGACATCTCCACGTCCAGGGTCTTTATCCCTTCGTCGCCCTTGAACTCATCGTAGACCCAGTCGCCATCGACAAAGGAGACGCCCGGCGGCGCCTTTCGCTCGGTGGGCGGTTTGCCGGCCAGCGCCTGGCGCATGTAGTCGATCCAGATCGGCAGTGCCAGCGTGGCACCGAATTCGCGGCTGCCCAGCGATTTGGGCTGGTCGTGTCCCATCCACGCGACGGCCACGACGTTGCCGCTGTAGCCGGCAAACCAGCCGTCAAACGCATCGCTGGTGGTGCCGGTCTTGCCAGCCAGATCGCTGCGTCCGAGGCGTTGGCTGGCCTGCGCGCCGGTGCCGCTGCGGGTTACCTCGCGCAGCATGCTGTCCATGATGAAGGCGTTGCGCTCGTCGATCACGCGCTGTGCGTCTTCGCGTGGCGGCGGCGGGGGGGCTTCCCACAGCACGTTGCCACGGGCATCGGTGATTTTCCGGATCAACTGGGGTGTAACCGGGAAGCCGCCATTGGCGAATACCGCGTAGGCGCCGGCCATCTGCAGCGGGGTGACCGAGCCGCTACCCAGGGTCAGCGTCAGGTTGGCCGGGTGCTTGGCGGCGTCGAAACCGAAACGTTGCAGGTAGTCGCGGGCGTATTGCGGCGTGATGGCTTGCAGCAGGCGGACAGCGATGACGTTCTTCGAGCGGGCGAGGGCCTGGCGCAGGCTCATCGGGCCGTCGAAGCCATCGTCGTTGCGCGGCTCCCAGGTCTGGCCGCCTTCGCCGCCGGGCAGCGAGAGCGGAGCGTCGTTGAGCAGGGTGGCCGGCGAGTAGCCTTTTTCCAGCGCAGCCGAATAGACGAAGGGCTTGATGCTTGATCCCGGCTGGCGCCAGGCGCTGGTGACGTGGTTGAACTGGTTGCGGGAAAATTCGAAACCGCCGACCAGGGCGCGGTAAGAGCCGTCTTCGGCGTTCAGCGCGACGAACGCGGCATCGACTTCCGGCATCTGGCTGATGGCCCAACGGCCCTTGCTGTCCTGGCTGGCGCGGATGACCGACCCGACCCTGATCCGGATGTCCATCCTGGCGTTTGGTTGCAGTGCGCGCGCTGCAAAGCGCAGACCGTCGCCCTTGATCTCGATCGTGTCGCCAGAGGCGGGCTCGGCCAGCACGCGCTTGGCGGAGACCTCGGTGACGACGGCGGAGATCAGGTTGTCGCTGCTGGGGTGCTTGGCCAGGACTCGGTCGATGGCCTCGTCGCGGTCATCCGCATTGTCCGGCAGGTCGACAAAACCTTCCGGCCCCCGGTAGCCGTGGCGCTGGTCGTAGGCCAGCACGTTGCGCCGGAGCGAATCGTAGGCGGCGTTCTGTTCGGCCTTGTCGAGCGTCGTATAGACATTGAAGCCCTGGGTGTAGGCATCGCCCTTGTATTGCGCATAGACCCTCTGGCGAACCATCTCGGCAACATGCTCGGCATGGGCTTCGAAGCGGAGCGTGTTGCTGATCTTGAGGGGCTGGCCGACGGCTTCGGTGAATTGCGCCTGCGTGATCATGCCCAACTGCAACATGCGCTTCAGGACCAGTTCCTGGCGGGCCTTGGCGCGTAGGGGATTGACGGCCGGATTGCGCTTGGCGGGGTTTTGCGGAATGCCGGCGAGCATGGCGGCTTCGGCAAGGGTGAGGTCCGGCAGGCGCTTCCGGAAATAGGTGCGTGCCGCACTGGCAAAACCGTGCGTGCGCTGACCGAGGTAAATCTGGTTCATGTAGAGCTCGAGGATCTGGTCCTTGCTCAAGGCCGATTCAATGCGATAGGCCAGGACCACCTCGGTCAGCTTGCGCTTGATGGTCTTTTCCTGCGAAAGGAAGAAGTTGCGCGCCACCTGCATGGTGATCGTCGAAGCCCCCTGATGGAAACCGCCGCTCAGGTCGGCGACCAGCGCCCGCAGCACCCCCCGGTAATCGACGCCGCTGTGGTCGTAGAAGCGCGAGTCTTCGATGGCCAGCAGCGCATCCTTCAAGACCGGGGGAATATCCTGGATCGGCGTGAAGTCCCGGTGTTCGTCGCCGAATTCTCCGAGCAGTGCGCCATCGGCCGTGTAGATGCGCAGGGGAATCTTCGGGCGGTAGTCGGTCACGACATCGAAGGACGGCAGGCTGGGCAGGACGGTGATCAGCATGGCGCCAATCAGCACCAGCACGGCGAGGATGCCATCGACACCCAGCGCCACGAGGGTACGCCGCAAATTCTTGCGGTAATTCGCAGCGGCTAAAGGCAGTGCGAGAAATTTGACGGTGGAAGAAAGGATGCTCACGCGCTGATCCTGGCTGGGGCGCCACGTCGGGTGGGCTGTGCTGGCATGCCGCTCACCGGAACGTGCGGTTTGGCCGCCACGGCGGCAAGAAAGGTAATGCGGGACGCGGAACGTTCCATCGATCTCCAGCCACAATAGCCGCTTGTTGACTTCGGACGCCGGACGCTAGCCATGGGGCAAAATCGACGGCTTATCTGCCACGCGGCTTGGCCGGACTCTTGCGCAGGCCGCCGGTTGGGCGCGGGCCGGGGCGGCGGCCGGGCTTGTCCGGAAAGTCGTCGAAACCGACCCAGTTGCTCGGGGCGCCCTTGCCTGCACGGCCACCGGCCATCTTGGGTTTTTTTGGTTTCGGCGCAGCGGCGGCAGGGCCGGTGGCGGGAACGCGGTGGGTGGGTTCGAAGCCGGGTTCCTCATCGCGGCTCAGGCTGGTCTTGAGCAGGGTTTCGATGGCCCCGAGCAGTGGCGCCTCGTCGGCACAGACGAGCGAGATCGCTTCGCCCGATGCCCCCGCGCGGCCGGTGCGGCCGATACGGTGGATGTAGTCTTCGGCGACGATGGGCAGGTCGTAGTTGACCACCTGCGGCAGGTCGTCGATGTCGAGGCCGCGTGCGGCGACGTCGGTGGCGACGAGGATTTCCACCTCGCCGGCCTTGAAGGCTTCCAGCGCCTTGAGGCGCGAGGCTTGCGGGCGGTCGCCGTGGATGGTGTCGGCGGAAATCTTCTTGGCCTGCAGGCGGCCGACCAGTTCGTCACAGCCTTTCTTGGTCTTCACGAAAACCAGAACCTGCCCCCAGCCCCGGTCCTTGCGCATGAACAGGAAGAGGTCGGTCTTGCGCTTCTTGTCGCAGGGCACGACCCACTGCTTGACCGTCTTGGCGGCGGTGTTGCGCGGGCTGACTTCGATGGACAACGGGTCGCGCAGGCGGGCCTTGGCCATGCTGCGGATTTCGTCGGAGAAGGTGGCCGAGAAGAGCAGGGTCTGGCGCTTCTTGGGCAGGGCCTGGAAAACGATGTCGAGGTCGTTGGCGAAGCCGAGGTCGAGCATGCGATCGGCTTCATCGAGCACCAGCGTCTGCACCTGACGGAGCTTGACGGCGTTCTTGGTGAACAGGTCGATCAGGCGGCCGGGCGTGGCGACAAGGATGTCGACGCCGCGCCGCATGCGCATCATCTGCGGATTGAGGCTGACGCCGCCGTAGGCCGCGTAGCTGCTGATGGCGAGGTGTTCGCCGTACTGGCGGAAGCTGCTCATGACCTGTTCGGCCAGCTCGCGTGTCGGCACCAAAACCAGAACGCGAATGCTGTTGCTGGCGACGCTCTCCTCGCTTTCGCTCAGGCGTTGCAGCAGAGGCAGGGCGAAGCCGGCGGTCTTGCCGGTACCGGTCTGCGCCGCCGCCATCAGGTCGCGCCCGGCCAGCACGGCGGGAATGGCCTGCGCCTGCACGGGAGTAGGCTCTTGATAGCCGAGCGTGTCGAGGGCCTGGAGGAGCGGTGCGGAAAGGCCGAGCTGCGAGAAGGTCATGGTGGTGTGGTGCAGAATGCGAAAGGCGAATTTTACTCCGCCGACAGAAAGCCAATGCTCGAAACGGCAATCGGCGGCCGGTGCGGTCCGCCAGATGCTGCAATCGTCGCGTTCGAGCACCTGAGCGTGAACCCGGAGGTCATCCGTGCGCTGGGCAACGCGGACACCGTGGTCTGCGTACGCACTGCCTGCAGCGGTTCATTTCGCTGGCGATGTCGAGGCCGTAGCCGCGTCGGGCAACTGGCGGCAGTTGCCCGGAAATGGCTTCAGAAAGTGATGACCTTGTCGGCAAGAACGGTTGCTTCGGCCAGTTCGACCAGCGTGCCGATGGCGGTGCCCGGGATCAGCGGCAGTTCGCCCAGGCCGCGGGCCAGTGCGCAGGTGCGGCAGAGGCGGATGTCTACGCCCTGGGCGACGAGTTGCTCGACCATGCCCTGCAGGCCGTTGCCGGCGCCGTCGATCTGGTTCGGCAGGCCGAGTACCGTGGCGTCGGACATCAGGAAAATGCGCACTTCCGGCTTGTCGTCGCGGCCGGCCAGTGCCGTTGCCAGGCGCAGGGCGGAGAGGCAGCGCTCGCTGCCGTAGGGAGGGGCATGGACGATGATCAGGATTTTTTGCATGGAATTTGCGGTGCGTCGAACACGGTCAATGGAGAAACGGTTGGCGGGCTTGGTGCGCTGAAGCTTCCGGCCCGTATGCGCAGGTTGTTCAGGAGAACCTGGCGCGGTGAACTTCCAGCGCCTTGGCGCGGGCTTCCTTCAAGCGGTCGGTGACGCGCTGCGGCAAGGCTTCGCCATCGTCGGCCACTTGTGACAGCACATGGGCCTCGACGGCCTTGAGGCGGGCCATCATCAGGCGAATGCGGGCGGTGTCGGAAATCGCCAGCAGGTCGGCTTCCGGGTCGTCCTGCTTGTCGTCCTTGATTACCCTGGGGCGGCTGTAGAACTGCTGCAGCACGTGTTCGCCGTCGTGCGACTGGCCTTCGTCCTCGTCACCGGCGCTGTGTGCCGGCGCCTCGTTGTTCTTTTGCCTGGCGACCATCAGCGCCATCTGGTGGCGTTCGGTACGGCTGAGCAGGGTGATCGGCAGGGCTTCCTTGGTCGCCTGCTTGGCCTTTTTCGCCGCCCGCAGCTTGGCCGTCGGGTTGATTGGCGGCAGTACTTCGGTGACTGCCGCCGGCATCGGGATCGGGGTAATCGTCACACCGGCGTGCGGAACCGAGGCGTCGACGAACGAAGCCTGGTCGTCGCTTTCCGACGCGAGGGCGGTCAGCGAGAAGAAAATAGTGAGCGCTAAGGCGAAAAGGCGGCGCACAGCCATGAGTCCCGAATGTTACGACGACTATTTTAGCATCTGCGAATGCGCTTTGCCGGACAGGCTTGTTACGGTTTGTTACCGACGCTGCAGCAGAACGCCGCATTCCAGGTGGTGCGTGTAGGGAAACTGGTCGAAGACGGCCGAGGCCGCGATGCGGTGGCTGTCGTTCAGCGCGGCGACATTATTGCGCAATGTGTCCTGGTTGCAGGAGATGTACAGGATGCGGTCGAAGTTGCGGGCCAATTCGACGGTGGCATCGTCGAGGCCGGCGCGTGGCGGGTCGACGAACAGCGTGGCGTGGCGGAAGGCATCGAGGTCGATGTGCTTCAGGCGCTGGAATGCCTCGCGGCCGGCGAGTGCGGCGCTGAATTCTTCGGCCGACATGCGGACCAGGTCGATATTGTCGATGCCGTTGGCGGCGATGTTGTATTGCGCGGCATGTACCGAGGTCTTGCTGACTTCGGTGGCCAGCACGCGCTCGAACAGCGGGGCCAGCGCCAGGGTGAAGTTGCCGTTGCCGCAGTAGAGTTCGACCAGCTTGCCGCCGATGCCGGCGGCTTGTTGGCAAGCCCAGGCGAGCATCTTGCGATTCACCTCGCCGTTGGGTTGGGTGAAGCTGCCTTCGACCTGCTGGTACTTCAGGCGGCGGCCGTCGAGTTCGAATTCCTCGAGCAGCCAGTCGCGGTCGATGACGATCTTCTGGCCCCGGCTGCGGCCGATCAACTGCACGCCGAGTTCGTCGGCCAGTTCTCGGGCCGCCGTTTCCCAGGCGGCGTCGAGCGGGCGGTGGTAGATCAGCGTGATCATCAGCTCGCCGCTCAGGGTGGCGAGGAAATTGACCTGGAACAGCCGGCGGCGCAGGGCCTCATTCGGGATCAGGCGCTCCTTCAGGCGCGGCATGAGGGTGCAGATGGCTGCGGCTGCCGGCGGGAAGGTTTCCAGGCGGATTTTCTGCCTGGGGTCGTCCGGGTCGGACATCGTGTAGTCGAGGCCGTCGCCGTCGTGCCAGATGCCGAATTCGGCCCGCATGCGGTAATGCAGCGGCTCGGAGGCATGGATGGCGGTGTCGCTGACCCCGAATTCGGCGAAATTTCGTTCGAATCCGGCTGCCTTGGCGGCGAGCAGGGCGGGGTACTGGGCGATGTCGAAGGTCGGTAGCGGCATGTTTCTACGGCGATAAAGCGGTTTTCGCCGCCGGTTTTGCAAGCCGGCGGCACGAGGAGGGCGAAATATACGCCGGTCTGTTCGTGAGGGCGAGGATTCGCTCAGCGCAGGCGCTGCCGCAACCAGGTGCTGGCCTGGTCGACGCCGATCGAGAGGAGCAGCATGGCAATGATGACGGTGCTGGCCTGGGCGTAGTGGAACAGCGACAGTTCGAAGTAGAGCAGCTGCCCCAGGCCGCCGGCGCCGACGAAGCCGAGGATGG
>CAMKYP010000121.1 GCA_946477505.1 uncultured Dechloromonas sp.
CACCTGTCCCGCCCTTCTCATCGCCGCCCCCGCCTCCGGCCAGGGCAAGACCACCGTCACCGCCGCCCTCGCCCGACTGCATACCCGGCAAGGCCGGCGCGTCACCGTCTTCAAGTGCGGCCCCGACTTCCTCGACCCGCAGATCCACGCCTTCGCCAGTGGCCGCCCCTGCCAGAACCTCGATCTCGGCATGTGCGGCGAGGCCGATGCGCGCTGGCGCCTGGCGCAGGCCGCCGCCGATTCCGACCTGATCCTGATCGAGGGCGTCATGGGCCTGTTCGACGGCCAGCCCTCGGCTGCCGACATCGCCGAACGTTTCGCCATCCCGGTCATGGCGCTGATCGACGCCGGCAAGATGGCGCAGACCTTCGGCGCCGTCGCCCACGGCCTCGCCAGCTACCGAGCCGGCCTGCCCTTCGCCGGCGTGCTCGCCAACCGCGTCGGCAGGCCGCGCCATGCCGCCATGCTGAAGGACAGCCTGCCGCCCGGCATGGGCTGGTTCGGCGCCCTGCCGAAAAGCGACGACAGCCTGCCCGAGCGCCATCTTGGTCTCCTGCAGGCAGCCGAGATCGACGACCTCGGCCAACGCCTCGACAAGCTGGCCGACGCGCTAGCCGCCAGCGCCAGCATCGACCTGCCTGCGCCAGTCGAATTCCCGGAGGCCGATGCGCCGGCCATCCCGCCGCTGCTCGCCGGCCGGACCGTCGCCATCGCCCACGATGCCGCCTACGGCTTCATCTATCCGGCCAACCTCGATACCCTGCACCGCCTCGGCGCGAAGCTCGCCTTCTTCTCGCCTATCGCCGGCGACGCCTTGCCCGCCTGCGATGCGGTGTGGCTGCCCGGCGGCTACCCGGAACTGCACGCCCCGGCCATCGGCGGCAACGCGCAGCTCTGGGCGCAACTGCGTACCCACGTCGAGGCCGGCAAACCGCTGCTCGCCGAATGCGGCGGCATGATGAGCCTGTTCGACGAGGTCGTGGACAAAACCGGTGTCGCCCATCGCTTCGGCGGCCTGCTGCCCGGCCGTTCGGTCATGCAGAAACGCCTGGCCGCCCTCGGCACACAGTTCGTCGACCTGCCGGAAGGCGCGCTGTCCGGGCACACCTTCCACTACTCGAAAAGCGAGTCGCCGCTGGCCCCGCTGGCCCGGGCGCACACGGCCGACGGGCGCGAAGGCGAGGCCATCTACCGGCTGAACCGACTGACCGCCTCATATGTCCACATCTATTTCCCCTCCAATCCAGCAGCCATCGCGGCGTTGCTCGGCTGACACTTCGAAAATACCGAAGAATAACAACTGAATACACTGCTAAATCCAAAGCAACTAAGCGGTTACACTACCCCGGTCGCTTTCCACAGACAGGAGACAATGCATGAAAAACTTCGTAATGATGGCCGCAGCCCTGGTGCTCGGCTTCACCCTGCAAATCAACGACGCCGAGGCCAAGCGCCTGGGCGGTGGCAGCTCGTCCGGCATGCAGCGCCAGTCGGTCGCCCCGAACAACGCGCATCAGGCCACGCCGGCCCAGGCCCCGCGCCAGGCGGCGGCTCCGGCGCCCGCCGCGCAGCCGAAGCGCTCGTGGATGGGCCCGCTCGCCGGTCTCGCCGCCGGTCTCGGCCTCGCCGCACTGGCTTCCCACTTTGGCTTCGGTGAAGAACTGGCCAACTTCATGATGATCGCCCTGCTCGCCATGGTCGTGATCGGCGCGATTGCCTTCTTCATGCGCAAGAAGGCAGCCGCCCAGGGGCATCAGGGCATGCAGTACGCCGGTGCCGGCGCGCCCTACGGCAGCAACGCCGCGCAGCCTGAATTCACGCCAGCCGGCGGTTCCGCAGCCGCTCCGGTCGCTGCGGGCATGGCTAACATCCCGGCTGATTTCGATGTTGAGGGTTTCGTGCGCAATGCCAAGGTGAACTTCATTCGCCTGCAGGCCGCCAACGACGCCGGTAACATCGACGACATCCGCGAATTCACCGCGCCGGAAATGTTCGCCGAGATCAAGCTGGCCATCGACGAGCGCAAGGGCGCCAAGCAGACGACCGATGTCGTCCAGCTCAACGCCGAAGTGATCGATGTCGCCGAAGAAGCCAGCCGTTACATCGTGACCGTGCATTTCTCCGGCCTGATCCGCGAAGATGACCACGCTCCGGCCGAGGCCTTTGCCGAAATGTGGCACATGACCAAGCCGCGCGACGGCTCCCGTGGCTGGGTTCTGTCCGGCATCCAGCAAGTCCAGTAAGCGCCAGGGCGCTTCCCCGAAGAGCCGGCGGCACACTTCCGCCGGCTTTTTTTCGCCCGGAATTTCTTCCCTGCCGAGGATAGCGAATGGCGCGATCCGCCAACGGTTCGTCGAGTAAAATGCCCCGGTAACGACACACCCGCACCGATCATGCGCCGCTACCCTCGCTCCTTCATCATCCTGACCGCGCTGGGTGCGCTCTGCGCGCTTCCCGGCGCAATCAGCCTGGCCGGCTTTGGCGGGCTGATTCACCCGGTACTGGACGACCCGATGGCCGGGCTGGCCTTCATCGTCTCCGCCGTGGCCTTGTTCGGCTCGGGCGCTTTTCCGCTGGTAATCGAGAAGCTGAAGGAAAACGAGGGGGCCTGAGCCCCCGGTCGATTCGGCAGCGGCGCGCTCAGTCGGCGCGCATCAAGCGCCAGTACTGGAACTTGAGCGTCGCTGCAGCGGCCGCGACGATGGCGCCGAAAGTCAGCAGCGAACCCAGCGCCAGCGTCGAGAAGCCGCTGATGCCTTGGCCGACCGTGCAGCCCATGGCAACGACGCCGCCGAAACCCATCAAGGCGGCGCCAATCAGGTGGCTGGCCGTGTCCTCGACACTGGCAAAGCCTTCCCAGCGGAAATTGCGCGTCAGCACGCTCCAGGCGAAGGAGCCGGCGATCACACCAAGCGCCGTGGCGATGGCAAAAGTTACCGTGCGGCTGGCATCGGACCACAGCATCAGCAATTCAAGCGTATAGGCCTGCGGCGCAACGAAGCTCAGCGACTCCATGCGCCCGCTGTTGGTGGCGACAAAGGCTTCTTCGAGCGTTTCCGGATGCTCGGCGAGGTAGCCTATGTGGCCGCTGACATACCATGCGGCAACGACCGTCAGGCCGACCCCAAGGCCGCCAAGCAAGTTATCCAGCGTCCAGAAATCACGCTTGAGCAGGCAGAAGGCCGTCAATCCGCCGCCGATGCCCAGCACGGCCAGCCAGAAGGCCGTCTTCGCCTCGATACCGGCCGCCGTCAGCAGCGCGGGAATATCCTGCCCGCCCGGCAAGGTGATTGCCGCCTTTTCCAGCACGTTCACACGGAAGATGCCGAAGATGCCGCGCATGGTCATGTAGGCCACCAAACCCAGCACGATGAAAACGACCACCGATTTCAGATTGCCGCTGCCGATGCGGATCAAGGTCTTGCCGCCGCAGCCCGAGGCCAGCACCATGCCGATGCCGAAGCAGGCGCCACCGAGCAGGTAGGACAGCCAGGCGAAGGTCGGCGTCCGGTAGATGGTCTTGCCGAGGTCGATCTGGCCGCTCGCATGCAGGAACCCGGCTCCCAGGATGGCGACGCCGATGGCCAGCAGCCACATGCGCATGCGGCTCCAGTCACCCATGTTCACGATGTCGGAGACCGCTCCCATGGTGCAGAAATGGGTCTTCTGGCCGATGGCGCCGAAAACGAAGGCAACGGCAAAGGCCAGCCAGACGACGGTGTTGGGGGCAACAGTTTCCATGATCAGCAACGGTACTGGGTGGGGTCCGGAATGCCTGCCGCAGCAAAGCCTTCGGCACGCAGCCGGCAGGAATCGCAAGCGCCGCAGGCGCGGCCTTCGCTGTCAGCCTGGTAGCACGACACGGTCAGGCCGTAATCGATACCGAGCGCCGCTCCGGCACGGATGATCTCGGCCTTGGAAAGATTGATCAGCGGGGCATGAATGGACAATTTATGGCCTTCGACGCCAGATTTGGTGGCCAGGTTGGCCATCTTTTCGAAAGCGGCGATGTATTCCGGCCGGCAGTCGGGGTAACCCGAGTAATCGACTGCATTGACGCCGACGAAGATGTCGTCGCTGCCCAGCACTTCGGCCCAGGCGAGCGCCAGCGACAGCATGATGGTGTTGCGGGCCGGCACGTAGGTGACCGGGATGCCGGGCTGCACGCCGCCGGTCGGCACGGCGATCGAGGTATCGGTCAGCGCCGAGCCGCCGAACTGGGCGATGCCGAAATTGACGACGCGGTGCTCGCGGGCACCCAGCGCCTGGACGACCCGCTCGGCCGCCTTCAGCTCGGCGTTGTGGCGCTGGCCGTAGTCGAAGGACAGGCAATAACAATCAAAGCCCTGCGAACGGGCGATGGCGAGACAGGTGGCGGAATCGAGTCCACCGGAAAGGAGTACGACGGCTGGCTTCATCATGGGGCGCGAATATACCCGAAAATGCCCATGGACCGCGACGGTATCTGTTTGTTCCTGCGCTACAATTTCCCGCTTTAGCCCACTAGCCCGGAGATTCCGATGATGCCCCGCCTGACCGCTCTCGCCGCCGCCTTGCTGCTTGCCGGTTCCGTCCACGCCGCCGACAAGATCAAGGTCGGCCTGGTATCCACCCTGTCCGGCCCCGGCGCCGGCCTTGGCGTCGATATCCGCGACGGTTTCCAGCTCGGCATCAAGCACCTGAACGGCAAGCTGGGCAACCTGCCGGCCGAAATCATCGTCGCCGACGACCAGCAGAACCCGGACATCGCCAAGCAGGCCGCCGACAAGATGCTGAAGAAGGACAAGGTCGATTTCATGACCGGCATCGTCTTCTCCAACATCATGCTCGCCGTCGGTCCGGCCGTCTTCCAGAACCAGACCTTCTACATCTCGGCCAACGCCGGCCCGTCGCAATATGCCGGCGAGCAATGCAACCCGTTCTTCTTCAACGTTGCCTGGCAGAACGACAACCTGCACGAAGCCGTCGGCAAGGTGGTGCAGGACAAGGGCTACAAGAACGTCGTGATCGTCACGCCGAACTATCCGGGCGGCAAGGACGCAGTCTCCGGCTTCAAGCGCTACTACAAGGGCTATGTTTCCGAAGAGATCTACACCAAGCTCGGCCAGCTCGACTATGCCGCCGAACTGGCGCAGATTCGCAGCCTGAAGCCGGATGCGCTGTTCTTCTTCCTGCCGGGCGGCATGGGCATCAACTTCGTCAAACAGTTCGTCTCGGCCGGCCTGTCGCGCGATACGCAACTCTTCGCCCCCGGCTTCTCGGCCGATGAGGACGTGATCAAGGCGGTCGGCGGCTCGATGCTCGGCATGTTCAACTCGTCGCACTGGGCGCACGACATGGACAACCCCGAGAACAAGCGCTTCGTCGCCGATTTCCAGAAGGAATACGGGCGCCTGCCGTCGCTCTACGCCTCGCAAGGCTACGATGCCGCGCTGATGATGGACGCCGCCGTGCGCGACGTGAAGGGCAATGTCGACGACAAGAAGGCACTGCAGAAGGCGCTGGAAGCCAAACGCTTCAAGTCCGTGCGCGGCGACTTCAAGTTCAACGCCAACCACTACCCGGTACAGAACTACGTTCTGCGCGCCATCGGCAAGGATGCCGGCGGCCGCATCACCAACAGAACCATGGGCACCATCTTCACCAACCACGCCGATGCCTATGTCGGCCAGTGCAAGATGAAGTAAGCCCTGGCGACCGGCTGCTCCGGGTTCCCCCGGAGCACCTAGTCGCTCTTGCGGACACTCTTTGCCAGGCGCAGCAGATTCGATTGCGGTTTCAGATTGCCGCGCTTGCAGTAGTCCAGATTGACCTCGAAGACGAGACGTTGGCCGACCAGTGAGATGACTACTCCCACCTGCGTCAGGACTGGCGCATCGGTCACGGTCAATACCGGCAGATTGCCCAATTCATGGGTAATACGCCCCAGGTTGTGCACCTCGGACTCGCCGATGAAAAGGAGCTGGCAATCGGCAATGGCCGCCAGCGACGACAGACGCGCCACCACGACCCGCCGATTGCTGATCAGTTTGCCCTCGTAACGCTTCAGCGAACGGCCAATCCTGTCATCGCCCAGGACGCAGATATTGAAACTGATCCGGTTCGACTCCGGCCATTCCGTGAACGCGCCAAAGTTATAGATGTAGGCCGCCTTCATGTCGGCCTCGGCGACGGCGTCCGGCCGGTCAACCGGAGAATTGGCCAGCGCGATCCCGGCGAGCCAGAATGAGACGAGAAGGAAGAATGTCCGCATGCCCGTCGCCTCAGAAATCGCAACGCAGCTGGAACCAGTAGCTCCGGCCATCCATGCGCAGGGTTTCCTGCGGAATGTCGCTGGCCGGGCGCCAGGTGAAGGGTGAAACCACCTCATAGTGCCGGTCGAACAGGTTACGGATGCTGAACGAGGCCGAGAAGCCGTACCACTTGCGTTCGCTGGACAGGGTCATATTGGCCAGGGCCATAGCCCCCAGCCGCTTCTGGTCGGGAACGGTCCCGCCCATTTCCTCCTGAACCAAGGCCAGCCGCGATCCCAGGTACTGCCCCTCAAAACCGACCCGCCATTGATCGGCCAGCACGGGAAAAGTCAGATTGAACTTGCCCAGCACATGCGGTGCATTGGCGAGTTGCGCCCCCTGCACATTGCTCGCATCCTGCCAGGCCATGCTGCCGCGCACCCGAATTCCGCTTTCCCACGAACGCTCCAGCTCGACCTCGAGCCCCCGGCTGGTACTGGACCCCTCCGGCAGGTAGTCGTCGGCCACGGCGTTGTACACCAGCTGCCGGGTCCGCTTGTAGCGATACAACGAGCCGGTGAAGCGCAGGCGCGGCGTGAATTCGTGCTGGAAGACCAGTTCGCTGGCTGCCACATATTCCGGCGCCGCCGCCGCCCCATAGGTCGAGCGATCGTTGGCATTCGGCATGCGGAAGGCTTCGCTGTAGGACGCCTTCCAGGTCGTCTCCGCAGCGGGCCGGTAAATGGCCGCCAGACGCGGGCTCCAGTTGGGCGCCAGATCGCTGGCATCGTCGTAGCGGGCGCCAATATTGAGCGACCATTGATCGTTGAGGCGTATCTCGTCGGTCAAATAAAGGCTGATCGTGCGTCTTGCATAGTCTTCCTGCACAGTACGCACGGTCTCGTGTGCCGCCGACAGATAGCGCCAGCGAAAATTCTGGCGAAAATCGTTGCGATACTCGACACCGAAGACGAGAGCATGATCCTGGAACCAGTTGCCGACGAATTTCTGGTCCAGCCCCCACCATTTCCCCTCGAAACGACGCTGGCCGTATTTTTCGCCATCGCTATCGTCGGAAAACTCCCGGAAAGCGTCGTAGACATACTGACCGTAGTAAAAGCGCGTCGAGGAAAAGAGACTCAGACCCAGGTCGCTTTCGTAGCGGGCATTCAGGAAGGCGTTTTCGTCGCGGATGGCAAACAGGGAATTGAAGGCTGTGGCGTAGGCAGGATTGGTTGGCACCGCCTTGTTGCGGTCGACATAAGCCCCTTCGAGCGTCAGTCCCTCATATGAGAACTTGCCGAAGAAGCGCTTGTTGCGCTCCCAGTCCCGGCCCTCGGCGATACCGTTGTTGGTCGCCGGCGTGTCGTAGGCGGGGAAATAGCGATTCCGGCCGTTAACGTCGAGAGCCGACACCGAGAACAGCACATCGGCGCCGTTTTCGAAGCGTTTGCCATAGGTCAGCCGCTCCTTCCTGCCGCCATGGCTGAAAACTTCGCCCGCCACCTGCGTTCCATTGAACGCACTGCCCCGGCGCGTGACGACGTTGATGATGCCGAGCATCGCATTGCTGCCATAGGTCACCGAACCGGTACCCGGGACATATTCGACCCGCTCGACCAGATCGAGGTCGATCAGGCCGGAGTTGTCGATATAGGCCTGGTTGAAGAGACTGTCCTGCGTCGCATAGCCGTCGATCATCAGCATGATGCGGCCGGCGTAGTCACCCGGTACGCCGAAGCTGCGCCCGCCCATGTACTGATAGCGATAGTCGTAGGTCGTATATAGGCCGCGCATGCCGTTGATGACATCGGCCAGCGTGCGGTAGCCGTAGGCCCGGATGTCATCGGCGGTGACGATGGCGACGGCCGAGGGCGAATCGCTGATCTGCTGGGCGAGCAGCGAGGCGGGAACAACCTCCTGCTGCACCAGTTGCTCGAACGGTGTATCCGACAGGTCGCGGACGGTTTCGGCACATGCCAAGCCCCCCGCCAACTGCAAGCCGATCAAGACAAATACCACTTTCAGGACGTCGAAACTCATCACTCCCCCTCGCGCAGGGAACATGGGAACACATAACAACAATAATGTCAATTTTGCTATTTTATTGATTTATCACAAAACAATCGACCCATCGCCATCCCCTTCCGAATCACAAACCTTGCTCCGTCGACCGGTTTTTGCCGGATAATCTCGCCCCATCCGGGCCGGAAGCCCGCGCCTCTCACGACCGCCCCCGCCCCGCACGCATGCTCCAGCTCATCCTCGAACAGACTCTCAATGGCCTCCAGTTCGGCCTCATGCTGTTCCTGCTCGCCGCCGGATTGACGCTGGTTTTCGGCATCATGGACTGCATCAACCTGGCCCACGGATCGCTGTACATGGTGGGCGCCTATTTCGTCGCCGCAGCCACCCAGGCTGCCGATTCGTTCTGGATCGGGCTCGGCGTCGGCGTTCTCGGTGCCGCCGTACTCGGCCTGCTGCTCGAACTGACGCTGTTCCGCCGCCTCTACCAGCGCGACCACCTGTCGCAGGTGCTCGCCACCTTCGCCCTGATCCTGATCGCCAACGAAGCGGTCCGGGTCATCTGGGGCCCGGCTGCCCTGCTGCTCAATCCGCCCGAGGCACTGGCCGGACCGGTCGAGATCGGCGGCTTTTTCTACCCCGCCTACCGCCTGCTCATCATCGCCTTCGGCATGGCGGTCGCCCTCCTGCTCTACCTGCTGGTGGCCAGGAGCCGGATCGGCATGTGGGTACGCGCCGGCGCCGCCAACCGCGAAATGACCGAAGCACTCGGCATCAACGTGCGGGCGCTGTTCACGGCTGTCTTCGTCTTCGGCGCGGCCCTGTGCGCCCTGGCTGGCGGGCTGCTCGGGCCGCTGCTCGCCGTGCAGGTCGGCATGGGTGAAAGCGTGCTGATTCTCGCCTTCGTCGTCATCATCATCGGCGGCATCGGCTCGATCCGTGGCGCGCTGGTCGGCAGTCTGATCGTCGGCACCGTCGACACGCTCGGCCGCGCGCTGCTGCCCAGCCTGCTGCGCGCCCTGCTGCCGGCGGATGCAGCATCAACGCTCGGTCCGGCGCTGGCTTCCATCCTCATTTACCTGCTGATGGCCGCCATCCTTTTCTTCAAGCCGCAAGGCCTTTTCCCGGCACGGGCCTGAAACCATGT